>JAATFA010000001.1 GCA_015655445.1 Actinomycetales bacterium
GCTCTGCGAGGCTCTCGCGGACTGGGACCGGCGGGAGGCGATCGCCCGCATCACGGTGCCACTGCTCGTCATCGTGGGAGCGCTCGACCCGATCGTGCCCGTGGCCGATGGAGAGCGGCTCGCTGCCGCTGCAGAGCGCGGTGCCCTCTTGGTGCTCGACGACGCCGCCCACCTCGCGCCGCTCGAATCGCCGGACCCCGTGGCCGTGGCCGTGGCCGCGGCCCTCCGTGGTCACGACCCCGTACCACCGCTGAGCTGAGGAGCATCGATGCCGTCCGCCTATCTCTACGACGCCGTGCGCACGCCTTTCGCCCGCTATGGCGGCGCCCTCTCCCACGTCCGCCCCGACGATCTGGCCGCCACCGTGGTGGGCGGCATCCTCGAGCGCTCGCCCGCTCTCGACCCGGCGAGCGTCGACGACGTCGTGCTCGGAAACGCGAACGGCGCCGGCGAGGAGAACCGCAATGTCGCGCGCATGGCATCCCTGCTCGCGGGACTGCCGGTCTCCGTGACGGGCACGACCGTCAATCGGCTCTGCGGCTCGAGCCTCGACGCGGCCATCCTGGCGTCGCGGCAGATCGAGGTCGGCGACGCGAAGGTGCTCGTCGCGGGCGGCGTCGAGTCGATGACGCGGGCGCCGTACGTGATGCTCAAGCCCGACCGCGCCTTCCCCGCGCGCGATCAGCACCTCGTCAACACCTCGCTCGGCTGGAGGCTCGTCAACCCGGCCATGCCCGCGGCGTGGACGGTCTCGCTCGGCGAGGCGACCGAGCAGCTCGCAGCCAGGCACGGAGTGGGCCGAGAACAGCAGGACGAGTATGCCCTGCGCTCCCACGAGCTCGCGGCCGCCGCATGGCGCGACGGGTTCTACGACGGGCTGGTTGTGCAGCACCCCGGGGTGGCGCTCGATCGCGACGAGTCGATCCGCGAGGGGAGCACTCCCGCGACGATGGGGCGGCTCTCTCCCGCGTTCCGTCCGGACGGGACGATCACGGCGGGCAGCGCCTCGCCCCTCAGCGACGGAGCCTCGGCGGTGCTGCTCGGCAGTTCAGATGCCGCGGAGCTGCTGGGTCGCGAGCCTCTCGCGCGCATCGCCGGCCGTGGCGCCTGCGGCGTCGATCCCGTGGACTTCGGCATCGCTCCCGTCGAGGCCGCGTCGCGCGCGCTCTCGCGCGCCGGCATCACGTGGTCGGACGTCGACGCCGTCGAGCTCAACGAGGCCTTCGCTGCGCAGACGCTCGCCTGTGTTGCGGCGTGGGGGATCGACCCGGAGATCGTCAACGACCGCGGTGGCGCGATCGCGCTCGGGCACCCCTTGGGCGCGTCCGGCACGCGGCTGCTCGGCACGCTCGCCGAGCGCCTCAGGCGCACGGGCGGCCGATGGGGGGTGGCTGCGATCTGCATCGGGGTCGGGCAGGGATTGGCTATGGTCATCGAGAGCCTGCGACGGTGAGATGCGCGGATCGCGGCGGCCGCGCCGACGATAAAGTGATGCATCGGAGATGATCGAGGAGTCCATCGTGGCGGTCGAGGACGACGACGAGCGGCGCGAAGGCGAGTTCATCCAGTCGCTCGCCCGGGGTCTGGCCGTCATGCGAGCGTTCAACGAAGACCGCAGGGAGATGTCGCTCTCGGAGATCGCGCAGGTCACGGGCCTCGCGCGAGCCACGGTGCGACGGTTTCTGCACACTCTCGCGGAGCTCGGCTACGTGCGCGTGTCGGGCCGGCTGTTCTCGTTGACTCCGAGGGTGCTCGACCTGGGGTACAGCTACCTGTCGGGCCTCACGGTGAGCGAGGTCGCCCAGGCGCACCTCGAACGCCTGGCCGGGCAGACTCACGAGTCGACGTCGTTGGCCGTGCTCGATGACCTCGACATCGTCTACGTCGCGCGCGTCTCGACGCGGCGGATCATGACGGTAGGCATCAACATCGGCACGCGTTTCCCGGCCTATGCGACCTCGATGGGTCGCGTGCTGCTGGCGGCATTGCCCGACGACGAGCTCGAGGAGCGCATGAAGCGGATCGAGTTCATGCGCCTCGGTCCGAACACGGTGAAAGGCGCCGACGAGCTGCGAGCCGAGCTCGCGAGGGTCCGGGCGGAGGGCAGCGCGGTGGTGGACCAGGAGCTCGAGTACGGCCTCCGCTCGATCGCCGTGCCGTTGCGCAACGCAGCGGGCCAGACGATCGGCGCGATCAACGTCTCCGCCCAGGCGGGAGCCGACCCGATCGCGACGGTACGGGAGAGATACCTGCCGCTGCTCAAGCAGACCGCGGCCGCGATCGAGCGTGACCTCGCGTCGTCGCAGTCGATGTCGCACCTGACTCGAGTCATCTGACCCGGTCTCGCTCGAGGGCGCTTGCGCCCGTGGTCCCTGTCGCGCGCTGGTCGCGGAGACTGCTCCGGGCTCGCGTGTGCGCTCGCCGCTCCCGCCGGCCCGGGCCTTCGCGTGCGCCCTCCGTCGAGTGGCGCTTGACACGAGGGTGCGCCCTTGCGATCATGATGTTCGTAATGCGACCGAGTGTTCGCATGGTGAACACTTGGATGACCCGAGGAGCTCATACGACGATGTATGCCGCCACGCCGATCCATATCCCGGCGAGCCTCCGATGACTGCGGTCGGCGGCGCGCGCGCCGTCGTTCCAGAGCAGGTCGAGGCTCCGGTGCTCGAGGCGCGCTCGTTGCGCTTGGGCTACGGTCCCCGCGTCGTCGTCGAGCAGCTCGACCTCGTCATCGGGCGGGGGGAGTGCGTCGCGCTCGTCGGTGCCAACGGCGCGGGCAAGAGCACCTCCCTGAAGGCCATCTCCGGTCTCCAGCCGCTCATCGCGGGCGAGGTCCGTTACCGCGGCGAATCGGTGTCGGGCTGGAGCTCCGTGCAGGCGGTGCAGCGCGGCGTCGTGCTGTGCCCGGAAGGGCGCCACCTCTTCCCGGCCATGTCCGTGCGCGACAACCTCCGACTGGGTGTGCCCCGCCGCATCCCCGCGGCCGAGTTCACTCGCCGCCTCGACGAGGTGCAGGGGCTCTTCCCGGTGCTGCTCAAGCGGCGCGGCCAGCTTGCGGGCACGCTCAGCGGCGGAGAGCAGCAGATGGTCGCCCTGGGGCGCGCGCTCATGTCGGACCCGACCGTGCTGATCCTCGACGAGCCGTCGCTCGGCCTCTCGCCGCTGCTCATCGAGCAGGTCTTCGAAGCCGTGCGAGCACTCGTCAGTCCCGCCCGATCGGTTCTCATCGCCGAGCAGAACGTCGAGGCGAGCCTCGCGATCTCCGACCGCGCCTACGTGATCGAGACGGGCGCCATCGTCTCCGAGGGGCCATCCTCCGACCTCTTCGAGCGGCCCGAGCTGCTGAAAGCCTTCCTCGGGTGACCCCCACGCGGGTGCGCCGGCCGATGACGCCCGGGCTCCCCTGCGCGGCGCAGTGCCGATCCTCCGGCGGCGCTCCCAGCACCACACCATGAAAGGACCCATCGCATGAGACACCCCGCACCCCGCGGTCGCGCACGCGCGGCCGCCCTGCTCGGCGCGGTCGCCGTGCTCGCGGCTCTCGTCGGATGCTCCACGACCGGCTCGACGTCGAAGGCCGGCACCGGACCGCTCGAGCTGCACCTCGGCGTCATCGACTCGATCACGGGCTCGGCGGCGCAGTACGGCCAGGACTTCGAACGCGGCGCCAAGATGGCGATCGACGAGCTCAACAACGCGAAGGACGCGAAGGTCAAGATCGTGCCCTCGTTCTGCAACTCCGGCGGCGATCCTGCACAGGCGGTCACGTGCGGCAAGCAGCTGCAGTCTCGCGACAAGGTCACCGCGGTCGTCGCCTCGACCTCGATGGAGGCCGTGCCGCTGCTCACATTCAACACGAGCGCCGCTCTCGGCAAGTTCGTCGTGGTCGGCATCTCGCAGGCGGCGGGGCTCACGAGCTCCAACAACCCGCTGGTCGTGCGCTATCTCGCGAACGCCCCGTCCTACCTGCCCGCCATGACCAAGCTGCTCGACAAGACCTCGAAGGAGCAGTCGCTCGGGATCCGCAAGGTCGGCATCATGGAATGGAACACCGAGGCGGGCCAGGCGTTGGCGACCAACTTCCAGAAGAACTGGGAGGCACTCGGGAGCGCGTACACGGTGAGCTCGGCCGTCTACCAGGACGGCACGACGGACTTCTCGCCGCAGCTGACCTCCCTTCTGGCGAAGGACCCGGACCTCATCGTGATCTCCCAGGGACCCGCGTCCGCGGCGATCATCAAGCAGGCCACGGACCTCGGCTACAAGGGGCGCTACTACGTGCCCGTTGCGCAGTCGCCGACCCAGCTGGCGACCCAGATCCCAGTGGAGGATTTCATCGGCTCGGTCTTCGAGACCAGCCAGGCGAGCCTCGACACCCCGCGGTCCACGAAGTGGCGCGATGCGTTCAAGAGCAAGTACAAGCTCGACGCCAACGCCAACAACTCGGCCGGCTACGGCTCGGTGGAGCTCATCGCCCATGCCGCGATCGCCGCCGCGAGCGTCGACGCCGAGAAGATCCGTGCGGAGATGCCCAAGGTGCTCACGATCGATGCGCCCTGGAACATCGGGGGCTATCACTCCCTCGCGCCGAGCGGCGACGTGAAGGTCGAGTACGGCCTGACGCTCGTCAAGTCGGCCGACGACTTCGAGCTGATCCAGCCATGACCCCGGGGCCGAGCGGGAGCATCCGCACGAGCGGGAGGGCACGACCATGGAGCTGCTAGCGCAGCAGATGGCGAACGGCATCGTGCTCGGCAGCATCTACGGGCTGCTGGCCATCTGCCTCGTGCTGATCTTCGGGGTGCTCGACATCCCCCAGTTCGCACTCGGCGCGATGGCGATGCTCGGCGGGTACGTCGTGTTCCTGCTCGGCCCGATCGTCGGCTACTGGGTGAGCCTGCTCGCGGCGATGGTCGCGATCGGGGCGCTCGGGGCCGTGGTGCAGAGACTCGTCTTCGCGCCCCTGCGCAAGGCCGCCGACGTGACCGTGTTCGTCGCGGCGTTCGGTCTCGTGCTCATCTTCCAGGGGCTCGCGCTCGTGATCTTCGGGCCTGATCCGCGTCAGGTGCCCCCGAGCATCAGCGGCAGTCTCGTGATCGGTGGCGTGCACATCGCGTATCACCGCCTCGTCATCGTCGGCGTCGTGCTGGCCGTCTTCCTCGCCCTGCAGTGGGTGCTGCGCTCCACCCGAGCAGGCCGCGTCATCCGCGCCGTCGGCCAGAGCACGACGGGTGCCCAGGTGGTGGGGATCCCGACCGGACGCGTTGCCTTCGCGGTCATGATCCTGGGAAGCGCGCTCGCCGGGCTGGCCGGCGGGCTGCTCGCTCCGATCTCGCAGGCGATGCCGCTGGCGGGCGACTCGCTCACGATCAACGCGTTCATCGTCATCATCCTGGCGGGCATGGGCAGCATCGGGGGAGCCCTCGTCGCCGCGTACATCGTCGGGCTGGTCGAGAGCCTCGGCGCGACGTATCTCTCCCAGGACTTCTCGCAGCTGTACTCGATCCTGCTCATGCTGATCGTGCTGCTTGTGAAGCCCTCCGGGCTCTTCGGCAAGAAGGTGAGCAGGGTATGAGCGACCTTCCCCCCGCGCGGAACGGACTCGCCTCGGGGTGGGGCCCTGGGCGGATCGCGAGCCTGGCGGTGCTGCTGGCCGCGATCCTGGCGCCGGTGGTGCTCGGCAGCGGCTACCAGCTCGATCTGCTCTCGCTCGTGCTCATCAACGCGATGTTCCTGTTCGCGCTCGACCTCGCGTACGGGCAAGCGGGTCTCGCGGCGGTCGGGCACGGCGCCTTCCTGGGCATCGGCACCTATGTCGTCGGCATCCTCGCGGTCAAGGCGGGCTGGCCGTTCTGGGCCGCGATGCCGATCGCGATCCTCGTCTGCGCCGCAGCCGGGCTTCTCATGGGACTCATCACCCTGCGTCTGGCGGGTCACTACTTCGTCATCGCCTCGCTCGCGCTCGCGATCGCCGTCGGCCTCGTCGTCTCGGCGTGGCAGGACCTCACCGGCGGCGCCCTGGGCCTGGGACTCGTGCCTCGGCCCGCGGGCGTCGGCCCGGTGAGCTTCGAGGCACCGTCCGCGTTCTACTGGCTGCTGCTCGCGGCGACGCTGCTCGTGATGCTCGTCTGCTGGAGCCTGCGACGGTCCAACGTGGGCACGAGACTCCGCTCGATCCGCGAGAACCCGCGGCTCGCCTCCGCGCTCGGAGTCAACATCGTGCTGACCCGACTGCTGGTGCTCGTCATCAGCGCCGCGCTCGCCGGCTTCGCCGGGGCCTTCCAGTCCACCTACCTGGGCTTCATCACCCCCTCGGTGCTCGCGAGCAACGTCGGGTTCTACGCGCTCATGGCGCTCATCATCGGCGGTCAGCGCTCCTTCGTCGGCGCGGTGATCGGCGCGGCGTTCTTCGTGCTCGTCCCCGTGCTCCTGCAGTTCTCCTCTGCGCTGTCACCGGTCTTCTTCGGCCTCGCGCTCGTCGTGGTGATCCTGCTGGCGCCCGACGGCGTGTGGGGCCGTCTGCGCGCACTCGGTCGCTGGGTGGCGACCCGGACGCGCGCGGCGCGCGGTGGGAGCTCCGCTCGTCTCGAGCCCGGCCAGGAGAGGAGCCTGCCGTGACCGAGGCGCTCACACTGCGCGACGTCGACCGTCGCTTCGGGGGGCTTAAAGCCGTCGACTCGGTGTCCATGACGGTGTCGGAGGGAGAGATCTTCGGCATCATCGGCCCCAACGGGGCCGGCAAGACGACGCTCTTCAACCTCATCAGCGGCAACGTGTCGACGATGTCGGGCGCCATCGAGCTCTACGGGAGGCGTATCGAGCGCATGCCCGTGCACCGGCGGGCCCGACTCGGACTCGGCCGCACCTTCCAGACCTCGCAGCTGTTCGCAGGAGTCACCGTTCACGAGAACCTCGAGATCGCGGAGGTGTCGAGCAGGCGCGGCGTCGGCGGATGGCTCGGCTCGCCGACGGCGCGTCGGACAGTCGAGGCCGAGCGCGTCGACCTGGAGGCGTGGGATCTCGCGGACAAGGGGGAGCGTCTCGCCGGCGAGCTCACCCTCTTCGAGCAGCAGCGTCTCGCACTGGCGATGACGCTCGCCGCGGGCGCCCGGGTCCTCCTGCTCGACGAGCCGTCCGGCGGCCTCGTCGAGAGCGAGGTGCATCAGCTCATGGAGCTCATCCGCGGCATCCGCGACCGCGGTGTCACGGTCCTCGTCATCGACCACAAGATGCGGCTCATGATGCAGCTGTGCGACCGGATCATGGTCATGGCGCTGGGTGCCGTGATCACGACGGGGGATCCGACCGAGATCGCGGCCGACGCGCGCGTGCGCGAGCTCTACTTCGGCCGTGCCCCTGTGCGCGGCGTGGAGCGGAACGAACGCACGGGAGGGCCGGACCCGGCTGATGCGCACACGTGGCGAGCGGGGCCCACGTCGTGATCGCCTCCGAGCCGGTGCGATGGCGCACGGTCGTGCCGCCTGCCGACCGCACCGCCGAGGTCCCCGTGTACCGCCGCGAGGACGACGCGCTGTTCTGGATCAGCATGTTCGAGCCGTCACTCAACCGCACCCTGCTCTCCGACGGCGCGACCCGCAGCTGGGCGCTGCCGTCGACGGCAGGATCGTACGGTCTGTTCGCCGATGGCAGCGGTGCCGTCGTCGCGGTCGAGGACGGGCTGTATGAGCTCGACTTCGGGACCGCTGCGCTGCGCCACCTGCATCCGGCACCCTATGACCGCGCCCAGTTCCGCTTCAACGACGGCCGCTGTGATCCGCGCGGCCGCTTCTGGGTGGGCACGGCGCGCAAGCCCGACGTCGGCGTGCCGAACGGCACCGGTCACTTCTACCGGGTCGAGCGCGGGAGGCTCAGCCGTCAGCTCGACGTGGTCACGATCGCGAACGGCATTGCCTTCGCTCCGGACGGGCGCACGATGTACCTCGCCGACCGGGTGAATCGCCGCCTCTTGGCCTACGACTACGATCCGGCCACGGGCACGGCGAGCGGAGAGCGGGTGTTCGTGTCGACGCTTGAGGAGGCGGTGTTCGACGGCGCGGCCGTCGATCGCGACGGCGGCTACTGGGTCGCGGTGTTCGGGTCCGGCGAGATCCGCCGCTACCTGCCCGACGGGACACTCGATCGAGTCCTGGAGGTTCCCACCTCCTATCCCACGATGTGCGCGTTCGGCGGGGCGGGGCTCGCGACCCTCTTCGTGACGACCGCCGCGACGCCGTTGAGCGAGGAGCAGCGGACACGCGAGCCGCTCGCGGGGGCGGTGCTCGCCGGGAGCGTGGGGCACCGTGGGATACCCGAGCCAGCGTACGAGCGTGCGGAGGCGGCCTGATGCGGACGAGAACGGCGGATCGGGGCGTGACCGACAGGAAGCGAAGGGGAGTGCGAAGGTGCCGGACAAGGTAGCGGAGTCGGCGGCCGCGGCGGTGGCCGACGTGCCAGAGGGGGCCAGCATCGCCGTGGGCGGGTTCGGGATCGTGGGCGTTCCGGACGCGCTCATCGAAGCGCTTCTGCGCCGCGGCGTCGGCGGCCTCACGACGGTCAGCAACAACTGCGGACTCGAAGGGGCAGGTCTCGGACTGCTGCTCGCGGCCCATCGCATCCGCAAGCACATCGGCTCGTACATCGGCGAGAACGCGGAGTTCGCGCGCCAGTTACTGGCGGGCGAGGTCGAGGTGGAGCTCACTCCCCAGGGGAGCCTGGCTGAGCGGCTGCGGGCTGGGGGCGCGGGCATCCCGGCGTTCTACACGCCCGCCGGCAGCGGAACCCTCATCGAGGAAGGCGGATTGCCGCTGCGCTACGCTGCCGACGGGACGGTCGCGGTCGTCTCGCCCGGCCGGGAGACGCGGGAGTTCGACGGCATCGTGTACCTGCTCGAGCGGTCGATCCGCACCGACTTCGCCTTCGTGCACGCGTGGAAGGGCGACCGCTACTGCAACCTCGTCTACCGGCAGTCGGCGCAGAACTTCAATCCGCTGTGCGCCGCAGCCGGCGCGGTGACCGTCGCGGAGGTCGAAGAGCTCGTCGAGCCGGGGGAGATCGCCGCGGGCGAGGTGCACACGCCTGGCGTCTACGTGCAGCGAGTCGTGCATGCGCCGGTCGAGCGCAAGCGCATCGAGAAGCTGACGCTCATGAGCGACGAGGCGGTGGCGTGATGCCGTTCACCCGCGCTGAGCTCGCCCGGAGGGTCGCCGCCGAGATCCGGGACGGCGAGTACGTGAACCTCGGCATCGGCCTGCCGACTCTCGTCGCCTCCCACCTTCCGGTGGGCCTGCAGGCCGTGCTGCACAGCGAGAACGGCGTGCTGGGCGTGGGGCCGCACCCGGCCTCGATGGCCGAGGTGGACCCGGACCTCACCAATGCCGGCAAGGAGACCATCACGGCCTTGCCCGGCGCCGCGTTCTTCGACTCCGCCGAATCGTTCGCGATGATCCGCGGACGCCATATCGACGTCGCGGTGCTCGGCGCCATGCAGGTCGCCTCGAGCGGCGACCTCGCCAACTGGATGATCCCGGGCAGGCTCGTCAGGGGGATGGGAGGAGCGATGGACCTCGTGCACGGCGCGCGTCGTGTGCTCGTGATGAGCGAGCACCGCACTCGCTTCGGGGAGCCGAAGCTCGTCGAGCGGTGCGCCTTCCCGCTGACGGGTCGTGGCGTCGTGCATCGCGTGCTCACCGACCTCGGCGTGCTCGACGTGGATCGGGATCGCGGCTTCGTCCTGCGCGAGCTCGCCCCGCGCACCGAGGTCGAGGAGGTGCTGCGAGCGACGGCCGCGCCGGTTGTGGTCGAGCTCGAGAAGGTCGGCGAGGCGCCGACGCAGACGGGAGGGGGCGCGGCATGAGTGGTGAGGAGGTCCTCGTACCGGTGGGGGCCGTGCGTCAGCACCTGGACAACGACAGCCCCGACTACGTCTTCTCGCCCGACCTCTACCTGGCCCTCGCGCTCGGCTACGACTCGCTCGCGGCGCCCCTGCTCACGACGGGCTCGGATGGAGTCGTCTCGCCCGACTTCGATCGGATGCAGCCACGTCTCGCCGTGCGCTGGGATGAGGAGCCAAGCGGCCATTGGCTCGTGGAGCTGCGGCGTGGAGCACGTAGCCAGGCGGGTCATGAGCTGACCTCGGCCGACATCGCGTTCGCCTTCGAGAAGGCGCGGGCTCAGCAGGTGATGGCTGCGTGGCGCTGGTTCGGCGTGGTGGGTGTCGAGGAGGTGGAGGAGGTGTCGCGGTACGCCGTGCGGTTCCGATTGCGCGCGCCGTACCCGACCTTTCCGAATTGGCTGCTCTCGCTCTCGCCGAACGTCATCGATGCGACAGCGGTGCGCGAGCATGCGTCAGTCGCCGATCCCTGGGGCATCGGGTGGCTCGACGGGCACGTCGCGGGCTTCGGCGCGTACGCGCTCGCGGAGCAGGATGCCTCGCACCTGCTCTTCGAGGGACGTGGGGACTATTGGGCAGGCCCGCCTCGTCCCACGCGTGTGGACGTGCGTCGCTGGGACGACCGCGCAGACGCCATCGCACAGCTGCGCGAGTCGCGTGCTGCCGTCGTCGTCGGCCTCGATCCGGACGAGACGGCGGCGCTGCAGGGGCAGGAGGGCGTGCGCCTGCTGCGCTCCTGGGCCGGTCACGTCTCGGTCGAGATCGACTTCGGCCTCGAGCCGTTCGACGACGTGCGCGTGCGGCACGCTCTTGCGCTCGCGGTGCCCTACGAGCGGGTGCGCGCGGAAGGCCTGCTGGGCTTTGCCCGGCCCTGGAACGGCCCGGTCAAGGGCGTCAGCCAGTGGCGCATCGGGGACCCGCTGCCGTACGACTACGAGCCGGCGCGGGCGCGCTCTCTCCTCGCGGACGCCGGCGTGGCGGGCGTCTCGACGGAGCTGTACCTCGACAACCAGCCCTCGACGATCCGGATGGCGCGCATCATCGCCGAGTCGTGGGAGGGCATCGGCGTGTCGGTGCGGTTGCGGGACATCGCCGACGTGCCCGCGGGGGAGCTGCCTCCGCTGTATCTGCGCACCGAGTGCGGGCATAACACCTCCGAGCCGCTGTATGACGTCGCGCACGACTACGCCCCGATGAACCCTTTGCTGCCTCTACCGGGTGGAGAGCCTCACGTGGGGAACTGGCGCCCGAGGTGGAGGAAGAATCCGGAGGCGATCGCGGCCTTCGTCGAGGTGCTCATGGAGCGCGATGCCGTGCGCAAGCGCGAGCGGTTCGCTGCGCTGCAGCGGGAGCTGGTCGGGTTCGGCTCCTCGATCTTCCTCGCGGAGATGCAGCACGTGATCGCGGCGAACGACGCTGTGCCGGATGCGCTGCTGGCACCC
>JAATFA010000033.1 GCA_015655445.1 Actinomycetales bacterium
ACCTTGAACGGGTCGTTGATGAGCTGCTGGTGCAGCTTGTTCGGGAAGTACTCCTCGAGCGTGCGGCCGTTGACGGTGAACGTGCCCGTGCCGGGCACGAGGCGCACGCGCGCGATGGCCTGCTTGCGCCGGCCGACGGCCGCGCCGGGCACGCTCAGCACGGCACGGGGTGCGCGCGGGGCGGCCTCGGGCGTGCTCTCGGTGCTGTAGTTCGTGAGGACCTCGTCGGAGAGGGAGTCTGCGATCTTCGCCACGGTTGGATGTCCTTGAGTCTGAGAGCGGGCGCCTACTGGGCGACCTGGTCGAGGGTGTACGTCTTCGGCTGCTGCGCCGCGTGCGGGTGCTCGGGGCCGGCGTAGACCTTGAGCTTGCGGAACTGGGCGCGACCGAGCGAGTTCTTCGGGAGCATGCCGCGCACGGCCTTCTCGACAGCGCGCGTCGGGTGCTTCTCGAGCAGGTCGGAGTAGCTCGTCGTCGTGAGACCGCCCGGGTAGCCGGAGTGACGGTACGCCTTCTTCTTCTCGAGCTTGGCGCCCGTGAGGGCGACCTTGTCGGCGTTGACGATGATGACGAAGTCGCCCATGTCCAGGTGGGGGGCGAACGTCGGCTTGTGCTTGCCGCGCAGGAGGGCGGCGGTGTGGCTCGCGAGCCGTCCGAGGACGACGTCGGTCGCGTCGATGACGACCCAGTCGCGCTGGATGTCAGCGGGCTTGGGCGAGAACGTGCGCGTCACAGGCGTACTGCTTTCTGGTCGAGGTGGTCGTGGATCCCGCTCCGGTGGGAGTTCCGGGCCGGTGGCCGGAACGCCGCGGTGGAGGGCTCAACTGCGGTCGCGCTCGCGCGGTCGGCGCGCACGCAACCTCCATAGGTTAGTCGACGCCTGCGGGAGCGGTCAAACGAGCGGCGCCGCGCCGTCAGACCCGCACAACGAAGGAGACCGCCCGCGAGAGCGGGGCTCGCACCCCCGAAAACGAAGGAACGGGTCGACGATACGAAGGAACGGACGGCCGGAACGAAGGAACGGACGGCCAGAACGAAGGAACGGACGGCCAGAACGAAGGAACGGGGCCGCCGAGAACGAAGGAGGCGACGCCGAGAACGAAGGACGACGTGGCACCGCAGATGTGCGGATCCGCCATCTGCGGGAAGCCGGCGGCACGCTACTGCGCTCAGCGGCCGCAGACTCCTTCGTTTTCGCTGACCAACTCCTTCGTCTCGGCGGCCCCGTTCCTTCGTTCTCGGCCGGCCGTTCCTTCATTTTTGGCACCCGTTCCTTCGTTGTCGGGGGAACGAGCCCGCGCTGCGCGGGCGCGCTTGGACGGGAGCCGCGACTCAGGCCGGCGCGGAGGGGAGCGTGCGCATGGCGCGCGTCTGCTCGGCGCGCGCGGCGAGCGCCGCCTCGTCCGGGTAGCCGACCTCGACGAGCCGCAAGCCCTTCGCGGGCGCGACGACGAAGGCGCTCGTGCGCTCGAGCCCGTCCCGCAGCTCGACGAGCCGCGCGGGCGCGAGCCGGCCCTCCCCGACCGCGATCGACGCTCCGACGAGCGCGCGCACCATGCTGTGGCAGAACGCGTCCGCGCGCACGTGCGCGACGAGCACGCCGTCCGCGTCCCGCCGCCAGGAGAACTCCTGCAGCGTGCGGATCGTCGTCGCCCCCTCCCGCGCCCTGCAGTACGCGGCCCAGTCGTGCAGGCCGAGCAGCCCCCGCGCAGCGGCGTCCATCGCGGCGACGTCGAGCGCCGTCGGGTGCCAGAGCGTGTACCGGGAGGCGAGCGGGTCGTGCGTCGCGGCGGCATCGGCCACGCGATACTCGTACCGGCGCCAGACGGCCGAGAACCGCGCGTCGAAGCCGGCGGGCGCGATCGACGCGCGCGCGACGTGCAGGTCGCCGCGCATCCCCGCGATGCCGTTGAGACGTCGCGCGAGCGCGTCCGGCCCGCGCGGCGCGAGCCACGAGCGGCCGCCGCGCAGGGGGCGGTCGAGCGACGCGAGCTGCTCCGCGGAGAGGTCGAGGTGCGCGACCTGGCCGCTCGCGTGCACGCCCGCGTCCGTGCGTCCGGCGACCGTGAGCTGCGGCGCGGGCGGCACCCGGCGGAAGATCGTCGCGAGCGCCTCCTCGAGCTCGCCCTGCACCGTGCGCAGTCCCGGCTGGCGCGTCCATCCCGAGAATCCGGACCCGTCGTAGGCGATGTCGAGGCGCATCCGCGTGGAGGTGTCACCCGTCACGCGAGCGAGTCTAGGCTGGCCTCGGACCGGATCCATGAGCACGAGCACCCTCGCCCCCGACACCGGCCGCCTGCCGCAGGTCGTGCCGTCCAAGCCCCGCACACGCGACCACGTGGCGGGGCTCGACGGCTTGCGCGCGCTCGCCGTCGTCGCGGTGCTCCTGTACCACCTCTCCCCCGGCTGGCTGCCCGGCGGATACATCGGCGTCGACCTGTTCTTCGTCATCAGCGGCTTCATCATCACGACGCTCCTGCTGCGCGAGCGCGAGCGCACGAGGCGCGTGCACCTCGGCGAGTTCTGGCTCCGCCGCGCGCGGCGCCTGCTGCCCGCGGTCGTGCTCGTCGTGCTCGTGTGCGGGGCCGCGGCGTTCGCGATCGGCGGCGACGTCGTCGTGCAGCTCGGCTGGCAGGTGCTCGGCGCCCTCACCTTCAGCTACAACTGGGTCGCCGTGGGCGCGGGGACGAGCTACTTCGCCTCGACGACGCCCGAGCTGTTCCGGAACCTGTGGTCGCTCGCGGTCGAGGAGCAGTTCTACCTCGTCTGGCCGATCGCGCTCGGCGTGCTGCTGCTCGTCCGCTCGCGCGCCGTGCGCATCGCCGTGCTCGCCGCCGTCGCGGTGCTCTCCGCGCTCGCGATGGCGCTCCTGTTCGTGCCCGGATCGGATCCGACACGCGTGTACTACGGCACCGACACGCACAGCTTCGGCCTCGCGCTCGGCGCGATGCTCGCGTTCGTCTGGCGCCTCTATCCCGAACGGCCCGCGTGGAGCCTCCGCGCGCGGTTCTGGATGTGCGCGGCCGCGCTCGCCGCGCTCGGCGGCCTCGTCGCCCTCGGGCTCTGGATGCCGGAGGACGGCACGCTCACCTACCGCGGCGGCCTCCCGCTCGCCGCGCTCCTGAGCGCGACGGTCATCGCGGGCGCCATCGTGCCCGCGGGCTGGCTCGGCCGGGCGCTCGACCTCGCGCCGCTGCGCTGGGTGGGCGTGCGCTCGTTCGGCCTCTACCTGTGGCACTGGCCCGTGTTCGTGCTCTTCTCGGCGGCCGAGCCGGACTGGACGCGCTCGCCGAGCGACCGGTGCATGCTCGGCGGCGTCTCGTTCGCGATCACGCTCGTCGCGGCGGTCCTCTCCTACCGCTTCGTCGAGACGCCGATCCGGCGCCTCGGTTTCCGCGCGTCCCTCGCCCGCTTCCGATCGTGGGCGATCGGCTCGCCGACGCGTCTCGTCGCGGGAACGACCGCGATCGTCGTCGCGCTCACGGCGACCGCGCTCACGGCAGGCGCGATCGCCGCGGACCCCGGGCAGAGCCAGGCGGAGCAGCAGATCGAGCGCGGCATCCGGGCGATCGAGCACTCGCCGAGCCCGACGCCGCGGCCCGCGGGCGCGACCGGCACGGCCGGCGCGTCGGTGCCCGCGCCCCCGCCGTCCGCTCCGCCACTGCCGGGCGGGGACGAGATCACGGCGATCGGCGACTCCGTCATGCTCGCCGTCGCGCCGTACCTGCAGCAGGCGTTCCCCGGCATCGCGATCGACGCGGCCGTCTCGCGGCAGATGAGCGCGGCGCCCACGCTCATCCAGGCGCAGCTCGACGCAGGCACGCTGCGGCCCATCGTCATCCTCGGCCTCGGGACGAACGGGCCGTTCGCGCGCTCTCTGCTCGACCGCATCGTCTCGATGATCGTGGATCGCGAGCTCGTGCTCGTCACCAACCAGGCCCCGCGGCCGTGGACGTCCGGCAACAACGCGATGCTCATCCAGGAGGCGCAGCAGTTCCGGCAGGTCGAGCTCGCGAACTGGCAGGCCGCGGTCGCGCCGCACCTCGACGTGCTCGCGCACGACCAGATCCACGCGGGCGGCCCGCAGGGCGGCGCGATCTATGTCGATGCCGTGACGGGCGCACTGCAGCGCCTTGCCGAGCTGCCCCCGCTGCGGAGCGTGCACGAGTACGGGCTCGCGCCTCGACCGAGCTGAGGCACCGCACCCGCGCGCCCGCCTGCCGCGCTCACGCCCCCCTCGTGTGCGCGAAAAGTGACACGCGCGGCCGGAGTCCGGCCGCGCGTGTCACTTTTCGCGCACGAGGGGGGGCAGGGTGGGCTACTCGGCGGGGACCACGAGCACGGGACACGGCGGCGTGAGCAGCACGCCGTGCGTGACGGAGCCGAGCACGAAGCGCGTGAACGCGTTCCTGTTGTGCCGGCCGAGCACCAGCAGGTCTGCGCCCTCGGCCGCCCCGACGAGCACGCCGACCGGCACGCCCTCGACGAGCTGCGGCGAGACCTCGAGCTGCGGATGGCGCGAGCGCACCTCCTGCACGGCGGCCTCGAGGCGCTCGCGCTCGGCGTCCTCGACGACGGTCACCGTCTCGCCGTCGACGAACGCCTCGCCGTAGCCGAACGAGGGGATCGTCCAGCCGTGGACGATCTCGAGACGGCGGCCCAGGCGCTCGGCCTCGTGCGCAGCGTAGGCGAGCGCGATCTCGGCCGTGTCGTCGCCCGGCACGCCCACGACGACGGGACCGCCGGTCGCCGTCCACGAGCGCGGCACGACGACCACGGGGCACGCCGCGCCGGCGGCGAGGCGGAGCGGGAGCGTGCCGAAGAGCTCGGCGCCGACGACGGACGTCTTGTTCGTGCCGATGACCGCGAGGTCGGCGTTCTCGGTCGCGCGGACGAGCTCGTGCGCGCGACGGCCCTCGAGCACGGTCGTCGCGACCGGGAGGTGCGGCGCGCGCTGCTCGACGACGATGCGCGCCTCCCGCAGGACGCGCTCGGCGGCCGGGTGGGCCTGCTCCGCGACGCCCGGCGCGACGGCGACGCCCTCGGGGACGACGGTCACGAGCTCGACCTCGGCGTGCTCGATGCCCTGCACGCGATCGAGGGCCCAATCGAGCGCGCGACCGCTCGCCTCCCCGCCGTCGACGGCGACGACGACGTGGTGGATGGGGCGAGGCGCGCGCTCGGGGCGCTCCTCGGTCGGCTGGGCGGTGGGCTGGCTGCTGGTCATGCTGAGATTCTCCTGCCGGACGGGGATGGATGGCGAGACGCGACGGACGGGCGTCCGTCGCACGCGGGCGCGCGGTCAGGCACGCCCGGGCGTCGCGGGCTCGGGCGTCGCGGGCTCGAGCCCGGCGGGCTCGGGCGCGGCGGCGGCGAGGGCGCGCCCCCACGTCCACGCGCGATCGAGCTCGCCGTGCTCGAGGGCGCCCTCCCGCGCGACGAGGAAGCTCTCCGGACGCGCCACGAGCGTCGCCCCCGCGCGCACGAGGGCGCGCGCGACGCGCGGCGCGGCTCCCCCCGCGACGGGCGGCGGCACGACGAGGCTCGTCGCGAACGCGGCGGCGGGGACGGAGGGCAGTCGCACGTGCGCGAGCCATGCGCGCAGGCAGGGCGCCAGGCGCGTGCGCGGCTCGGCCGCGAGCGCGTTCCCGGCGCCGCCCGGCGACGCGCCGGCGGGCCATGCGGATCGGTCGGGGGCGCCCTCCGACCACGGCTCGCCGCCGGGCCGCTCGCGGGAGCCGGCGCTCGAGGGCAGGCGGACGTGGCTCGAGCAGCCCGCGGCGACGAGCGCGAGCGCCGACAGGTCGTCCGCGCCCACCTCCCCGGCACGGCGCACGACGACCTCGAGCCCTTCGCGGAGGCCGTCGGCGATCGCGTGCGCTATCCCGCGGGTGGTGCCGAGCTGGGACTCGTAGACGACGAGCGCCCGCATGGCCTGCTCCTCTCTTCGGCGACGCCATCCATGCTCGTCCCTCCCCCGCGCGCCTTCTAGGGACGAAGGTCCCGCCGGCGGATCACCGCGGCAGGACGGCCGCGGCACGCCGGCGGAGGCGGTGCGGCACGACCGGGCGGGGCGGGCGCGGGCGGAAGAACAGCCACTTGGCGACGTCGATGACGACGACGTACGCGACGACGATGACCGCCATCGCGACGAGCAGCGCGACCGGCGGCGGCACGAAGCCGAAGAGGCGGCCGAGCGGCGAGTACGGCAGGATCCAGCCGACGGCGACCGTCGCGGCGACGGAGAGCGCGAGGAACAGGCCCGGCCGGCTGCGCAGGAAGGGGAACCGGCGGGTGCGGATGACGAGCACGACGACCGCCTGCGTCGCGAGCGACTCGACGAACCAGCCGGTCTGGAAGGCCGCGCCCGTCGCCGAGAACGCGCCGAGCAGCACGGCGAAGGTCACGAGGTCGAAGAGCGAGCTGAGGGCGCCGAAGACGAGCATGTAGCGACGGACGAGCCCGAGGTCCCATCGCGCGGGTCGCCGCACCTGCTCGTCGTCGACCCGGTCGGTCGAGATGCTCAGCTGACCGGCGTCGTAGAGCAGGTTCGTGAGCAGCACCTGCCCGGGCAGCATCGGCAGGAACGGCAGGAACGAGGACGCGACCGCCGCGCTGAGCATGTTGCCGAAGTTGGCGGACGTGCCCATGAGCACGTACTTGATGGTGTTGCCGAACACGCGCCGGCCCTCGGCGACGCCGTCCGCCACGACGGCGAGGCTCTTGTCGAGCAGCACGATGTCAGCGGCCTCGCGAGCGACGTCGGTGCCGGAGAGCACGGAGATGCCGACGTCCGCCGCGTGCAGGGCGAGAGCGTCGTTGACGCCGTCGCCGAGGAACCCGACGTCCTCGCCCGCCGCCCGGAGGGCGCGGACGACGCGCTCCTTCTGCTCGGGCGAGACGCGCGCGAGCACCGCGCCGTCGGCGATGCGCCGGGCGAGCTCCGCGTAGTCGACGCCGTCGAGATCGGCTCCCGTGAGCATCGTCGGGAGCGCGACCCCGAGATCGGCGAGGAGACGGCGAGCGGCGAGCGGATGGTCCCCCGTCGCGACGACGACGGCGATCCCGAGCGCGCGCAGCCGGCCGATCGCCTCCTCGGCGTCGCGCTTGGGCGGGTCCGCGAAGGCGAGCAGGCCGACGAGGTCGAGCCCGTTCTCGTCGGGGGGCGAGATGTCCTCCCTGCCGTCGAGCCGCTTGCGCGCGACGGCGAGGACTCGCCTGCCGCCCTCCGCCTCGCGGCGCACGGCCTCGGCGCCGGCCGTCGCGGCGCACCGGGCGAGCACCCGCTCCGCGGCTCCCTTGACGACGAGCCAGCGCTCGCCGCCGACGTCCACGAGCGCCGAGGACATCATCCGCTCGTGGTCGAACGGGAGGGTCGCGACGCGACGCGCGGCGAGGGGCGACGGATCCGGCGCGCGCACGAGTGCGGCGTCGAGGACGTTCGAGGGCAGCTCGCCCGGCGGCACGTCCGTCGCGAGCAGCCCCCACGAGAGCGCATCGACCGACTCCGACCCCGACGGGTCGAGGGAGGCGGCGAGGCTCGGGGAGCCCTCCGTGAGGGTGCCGGTCTTGTCGGTGACGAGCACGGTGACGGCGCCGAGGTCCTCGATGCACACGAGTCGCTTGACGAGCACCTTGCGCTTCGCGAGCTGGCGCGCGCCGCGCGCGAGCGAGCTCGCGAGGACCGCCGGCAGCAGCTGGGGCGTGACGCCGACCGCGATCGTGAGGGCGAAGAGCACGGTGTCGAGCGGCGACCGGCGCAGCACGAGCCCCGTCACGACGATGCTCGCGACGAGCAGGACGGCGACGATCAGGAGCAGGCGGCTGAAGCGGCGCAGCCCGACCTGGAACTCGGTCTCCGGCTGTCGGGCCGTCACGCCGCGTGCGATCGAGCCGAAGACCGTGTCCGCTCCCGTCGCGACGACGACCGCGACCCCCTCCCCGGACCGCACGACGGATCCCGTGAAGACCATCGAGTTGAGGTCGCCGAGCGCGCGTCCCGGCGGCACCGCGGCCGCGGACTTGACGCGGGGCTCGTCCTCCCCCGTGAGCGCCGCCTCGTCGCACTCGAGCTCGTCCGCCTCGAGCAGCCGCGCGTCGGCGGGGACGAGCGCGCCGAGCGCGAGGCGGATGACGTCGCCCGGCACGAGCTCGGCCGCGTCGACTCTCTCCTCCCGTCCGTCCCGACGCACGACGACGGTGGGCCGCACGGTCTCGCTCAGGCGCGCCGCCGCGCGCTCGGCCGCATACTCGTTGGCGAAGCTCAGGCCCACGCTCGCGACGAGGATGACGGCGATGATGACGGCCTCGCTCGCGTCGCCGACGATCGCGGCGCCGATCGCCGTCGCGATGAGCAGGAGGAGGATCGCGTTGCGGAACTGACGCGCGAGCACGACGAGGGCGGACACGCGCTGCGCCCGCGGACGCGGCGCGCGCGCCGCTCGCGCGCGGGCCTCCGCCTCGGTGAGGCCCCGGGGCGACGAGCCGACGCGAGCGAGCGCCTCGTCGGGAGCGAGACCCGCCCACGTCGCCGCATCGCTCATCCGCGCGTCGACGCCCGCGCGAAGATCCCCTCGGCGTCGACGACGTCGGGCATGTCCTCGCCGTGCTCGCGCGTGTAGGCGCGGTGACGGATCCGCTCGTCGGCGAACAGCTGGTGCACCTCGGCGTACCGCTCGCGGCAGCCCGGGATGCGCTCGATGACGTCCATCGCGAGGCGGAACCGGTCGAGGTCGTTGAGCATGACCATGTCGAAGGGCGTCGTCGTCGTCCCCTGCTCGGTGTATCCGTGCACGTGGAAGTTCTCGATGTTCGCACGGCGGTAGGCGAGCTGGTGGATGAGCGCCGGATAGCCGTGGAAGGCGAAGACGACGGGGCGGTCACGGGTGAAGACCGCCTCGAAGTCGCCGCTCTCGGCGCCGTGCGGGTGCTGGCTCGGGTCGGCGAGCCGCATGAGGTCGACGACGTTGACGAAGCGCACCGAGATGTCGGGCACGTAGCGCTCGAGCATACGCACGGCCGCGAGCGCCTCGAGCGTCGGCACGTCCCCCGCGGCGGCGACGACGGCGTCCGGCACCGTGCCGCGCTCCTCGGTGCCCGCCCAGTCCCAGATGCCGAACCCCCGCGCGCCGTGCGTGCGGGCCTCGTCGAGCGTGAGATAGGTCGGCGCCGGATGCTTGCCCGCGACGATGACGTTCACGTAGTTCCGCGACGCGAGGCAGTGCTCGGCGGTCACGAGCAGGCTGTTCGCGTCCGGCGGCAGGTAGACACGCACGACCGCGGGGCTCTTCGTGACCACGTGGCCGAGGAAGCCGGGGTCCTGGTGCGAGAAGCCGTTGTGGTCCTGGCGCCACACGTGCGAGGAGAGCAGGTACGTGAAGGAGGCGAGCGGCCGGCGCCACGGCACCCGCGCGCTCGACTCGAGCCACTTGGCGTACTGGTTGAACATCGAGTCGACGACGTGGATGAACGCCTCGTAGGAGGTGAACATGCCGTGCCTCCCGGTCAGGAGGTAGCCCTCGAGGAGGCCCTGGGTGAGGTTCTCGCTCAGCACCTCGATCACGCGGCCCTCGCGCGCGAGGTGCTCGTCGGTCTCCGTCGTGAAGCCCTCCCACTGCTTGGCGGTGACCTCGTAGACGTCGTCGAGGCGGTTCGAGGCGACCTCGTCGGGCCCGAAGAGGCGGAAGTCGGTCGGGTTGGCCGAGATGAGGTCGCGCAGCCAGCGGCCGAGCACGCGCGTGGACTCGGTGAGCGCGCCCGTGCGCACCTCGGCGACCTCGTGGTCCTCGAGCGGCGGCAGCGCGAGGGGGCGCCGGACCCCGCCGTGCACGTGGCCGCTCGCGCTCATGCGGCGCTCGGGCCGGGGGCGCAGCGCGTCGAGCTCGGCGACGGGGGCGCCCTCCGCGGTGAAGAGCTCGCCGGGGTGGTAGCGCTCGAGCCACGCCTGCAGCTCCGCGAGGTGCTCGGGGTTGTCGCGCACGCCCGCGAGCGGCACCTGGTGGGCGCGCCACGTGCCCTCGACGGGGAGCCCGTCGACGACCGCGGGGCCCGTCCATCCCTTCGGCGTCTCGAGGATGATCATGGGCCACGCCGGCCGGCCCGTGTCGCTCCCGCTGCGTGCGCGCCGCTGGATCTCGGCGATCGCGTCGAGCGCGTCGTCGACCGCGAGCGCCATGCGGCGGTGCACGAGGAGGGGGTCCTCGCCGTCGAAGCCGCCGCGCACGACGCGCGGGTCGTATCCGTAGCCCCGGAAGAGCTCGAGCCGCTCGGACTCGGGGATGCGCGCGAGGATCGTCGGGTTGGCGATCTTGTAGCCGTTGAGGTTGAGGATCGGCAGCACCGCGCCGTCGGTGCGCGGGCTCAGGAACTTGTTCAGGTGCCAGCTCGTGGCGAGCGTGGCCGTCTCGGCCTCGCCGTCGCCGACGACGCACGCGGCGACGAGGTCCGGGTTGTCGAGCACGGCGCCATACGCGTGCACGAGGGAGTAGCCGAGCTCGCCGCCCTCGTGCATCGAGCCGGGCGTCTCTGGGGACGCGTGCGAGGGCACGCCGCCGGGGAAGGAGAACTGCCGGAACAGGCGGCGCATCCCCGTCCCGTCGAGCGCGATCTCGGGGTAGAGCTCGCTGTAGGTTCCCTCGAGCCACGCGTTCGCGAGCACTGCGGGCCCGCCGTGTCCGGGGCCGGCGATGTAGACGACATCAAGGTCGCGCGCGATGATCGCCCGATTGAGGTGCGCCCACACGAGGTTGAGCGCGGGCGAGGTGCCCCAGTGCCCGAGCAGGCGGGGCTTGATGTCCTCGCGCGTGAGCGGGCGCTGCAGCAGCTCGTCGGCGAGCAGGTAGATCTGCCCCGCCGAGAGGTAGTTGGCGGCGCGCCACCACGCGTCGAGCGCTCGCAGCTCGTGCTCGTCGATTCCGGCCTGCGTCATCGTGTCCTCTCCAGGGTTGCGTGGTCGTGGGATGCGACGGCCTCGAGCTCGCGCACGGCGAGGGGCCGTGCGACGAGCACCGGGGCGTTGACGTTGAGCAGCACCTCGTGCAGCACCGAGCCGATCGGGGTGCGCGCCGCGTCGCTCGAGCCCGGCCCGAGCAGGAGCAGCGCCTTGTCGCGTGCGGCGTCGAGGAGCGCGTCGGCCGCGGGGCGATGGGTGACGCGCGAGCGGATGACGAGGGCGGGGCACGCGGCCTTCGCCGCCGCGACGGCGTGCGCGAGCGCGAGCCGGTCACGGGCGACCGTCGTCCCCTCCGGCGGCACGGGCACCGACTGCAGGAGCAGGAGCTCCTGCCCGCGCGCCGTCGCCTCGCGCGCGGCGATCGCGCCGAGCGCGCCCGCCGTCTGCATCCGGTCGATGCCGGCGACGACGCCCGTGCGGAAGCGCAGGTCCGCGAGCGGCACGACGGCGACGCCGCACGGCGCGGCGGCGGCGATCTGCACGCTCCGCGAGCCGAGCACGCGGCCGTGCAGGAAGCCCGACTTGTGCGTGCCGATGACGAGCAGGTCGGAGGGCCGCACGTACCGCGCGAGTGCCCATGGGACGCTGCCCTCGAGCACGGCGACCGAGATGTCCGCGGCCGGCAGCCGGCGGCGCACGCGCGCCGCGACCTCGGAGACGAGACGGGCGCTCTGACGCGCCTCGATGTCCTCGACCTCGCGCCCCATCGCGCCGAACTCGTCGTCGTGCACGGTCGCGAGCACGACGGGCGCGGGCTCCCGTACGGCACGCTTGATCGCCCATTCCAGGGCCGCCTCGCTCGGTGCGGACCCGTCGATCGCGACGACGTAACGCTCAACCATCGCTAGCTCCTTACCAGGTGTCGTGGAACTCAGCCTGAACCCTGGGACCCGCATGGGTCAGGGCCGAAGGTCCCGCCGACGCCCTCGCGGGAACGGCCGTGCGTCGCCCACTAGACTCGCGGCAGGTCGGACGGAACGGGGCCAGGATGGTGAGCGAGGAGATCCTCGCGTTCCCCGACGAGCCGCGTTCGGAGCTCGAGCGCACGATCGAGGAGCTCGTCGAGAGGGCGCAACGGGTGCTCGCCACGCAGGGCCGTCTGCGGAGCCTCCTGCGCGCGAGCCGCGCGGTCGTGCAGCAGCTCGACATCGAGACCGTGCTCGAGCGGATCGTCGAGGCCGCCGTCGAGCTCGTGGACGCGGAGTACGGCGCGCTCGGCGTCATCGCGCCCGACGGGCACCTCGAGCGCTTCATCCACATCGGCATGCCGGAGTCCGAGGTGCGCCTCATGGCGCACCTGCCCGAGGGGCACGGCCTGCTCGGCGCGGTCGTCGAGGAGGGCCGCCCCATCCGCCTCGACCGCATCGAGGGCGACCCCCGCTCGGCGGGGTTCCCCGCGCACCACCCGCACATGGACGGCTTCCTCGGCGTGCCCGTGCGCGTGCGCGACCAGGTGTTCGGCAACCTCTACCTCACCAATCCGCGGCGGGGCGCCTTCACCCAGGAGGACGAGGAGCTCGTGACCTCGCTCGCCGCGACCGCGGGCATCGCGATCGAGAACGCGCGCCTGTACGACGAGTCGCGCCGGCGGCAGCGCTGGAGCGCGGCGCTCGCGGAGGTCACCGCCGCCCTGCTGTCCGAGGACGCGGAGGAGTCGGTGGACTCGCTCGGCGTCGTCGCCGATCGTGTCGCGGCCCTCGTCGACGCGAGCCTCGTGTGCCTCGTCACGCCGCTCGAGGACGGCGCCGAGCTGCTGCGCGTCGGCGTCGCGCGCGGCGAGGGCGCCGAGCAGGTGCTCGGGCGCGTCTTCGAGCCGCACGGCACGATCGTCGGGCAGGCGTGGGAGCTCGGCCGCGCCGTCGCCTCGGAGACGGGCAGCCCGGCGGACCTCGACTGGGTGCCCGCGCTCGGCCCCGTCGTCGGCGTCCCCCTCACGGGCTTCGGCCAGCGGCTCGGCGTGCTCGCGCTCGCGCGCCCCGTCGGCGCGCCGCGCTTCTCGGACGCCGACCTCGACATGGCCTCGGAGTTCGCGAGCCAGGCGAGCGTCGCGATCGAGCTCGCGCGAGCGCGCGCCGACAGCTCGCAGCTGCAGCTCGTGGAGGACCGCAGCCGCATCGCGCGCGACCTGCACGACCGCGTCATCCAGCGCCTGTTCGCGGCGGGGCTCACGCTGCAGGGCATCGCGGGCACCCTGCGCGCGCCCGCGCAGGAGCGCGTGCTCGAGCAGGTCGACGCGATCGACACCGCGATCTCGGAGATCCGCACGGCCGTCTTCGCGCTCACGACACGTGGCCCCGCGCGCGCGTCGCTGCGCCACCGCGTGCTCGACGTCGTCTCCGAGCTCGGCGAGGCGCTGCCCTCGCCTCCGCGCGTGACGTTCAGCGGTCCCGTCGACCTCCTCGTGCGCGACGGCCTCGCAGAGGACGTCGTCGCGGTCGTGCGCGAGTCGCTCAGCAACGTCGCGCGGCACGCCCGCGCGCAGCACTGCGAGGTCGACGTGGCCGTCGACGACGCCGTCGTCGTGACGATCACCGACGACGGCGTGGGGGCGCACGGCTCGACGCGCTCGAGCGGCACGGCGAACCTCGCCGTGCGGGCACGCGAGCGCGGCGGCACGTACGAGATCGGGACGGGGGCATCCGGCCGCGGCACGCGCGTCCGGTGGAGCGCGCCGCTGCCTCCGGCGGCCGGGGGAGGGACATGACTCGCGTGTTCCTCGTCGACGACCACGAGGTCGTGCGACGCGGCATCGCCGGCATCATCGACGCGGAGCCCGACCTCGAGGTCGTCGGCGAGGCCGCGACCGTGCGGCAGACGCTTCCGCGCGTGCACGCGACGCGGCCGGACGTCGTCGTGCTCGATGTGCGCCTGCCCGACGGCAACGGCGTGGACCTGTGTCGCGCCATCCGATCCGAGCTGCCCGAGGTGCAGTGCCTCATGCTCACCGCGCACGACGACGACCAGGCGAGCTACGGCGCCGTGCTCGCGGGCGCGGCCGGATACGTGCTCAAGGACATCCGCGGCCAGTCCCTCCTCGAGAGCATCCGCCGCGTCGCACGCGGGGAGAAGCTCCTGCGGCAGGGCGTGAGCGCGCAGGTCGTCGCGGACCTGAGCGCGCCGTCGGGCGCGCCCGCGCCGGACCTCACGCTGCGCGAGCGGCAGGTGCTCGAGCTCATCGCCGAGGGGCTGACCAACCGGCAGATCGGCGAGCGGCTCGACCTCGCCGAGAAGACGGTGAAGAACTACGTGTCGGGCCTGCTCGCCAAGCTCGGCATGGAGCGGCGCACGCAAGCGGCCGTCTACGGCGCGAGCGCCGACCGGCGCCCCTGAGCACCCGCCCCCGCCGCGCGTGGGACCAACGTCCCTACCGGGCCGGCGGCGTCGCGCCCATCCTGGGCGCATGGACGCGACGACCCCTCCCGGCACCGGGGGCCGGCCCTCCGGCACGGCGGGCCCCTCCGACCTCGAGCTGCACGACGCCGTCGCCGCGGAGCTCGCATGGACGCCCGAGGTCGACGCGACGGGGATCCGCGTGCTCGCGCGCCACCACGTCGTCACGCTCTCCGGGGAGATCGGCGGCTTCGCCGAGCGGCTCGCCGCGCTGCGCGCCGCCCGCTCGGTGCGCGGCGTCGTGGAGGTTCTCGACGACCTGCGCGTGCGCCCCACGGGCGAGCACTGGGAGACGACGGACGCGCAGATCGCCGAGGCCGTCGAGGCCGCGCTCGCCTCGGACCCGGACGTCCCGCGCGGGCGCGTGCGCGCTCGCGTGATGTCGCACGTCGTGACGCTCGAGGGCGAGGTCGACTGGAACCACGAGCGCGTCGCCGCGCGTCACGCCGTCGAGGGCATCCCGGGCGTGCACTTCGTGGAGAACCGCGTCGCGCTCTCCCGCCACCCCGAGGGCTCCGACACGGTCGCGCGCGTGCGCGCGGCCCTCGCCCGCAGCGGGGGGATCGACCTCGAGGCGATCGGCGTCGCCGCGCGCGACGGCGCCGTGACGCTCACGGGCCGCGTCCCGTCGTGGACGGCGCGCGCCGAGGCCGAGCGCGCGGCGTGGTCGGTGCGCGAGGTGCGCGAGGTGCGCAACCGCCTCGTCATCGCCCCCGCGCTCGCATAGCCCGCCGGCCGGGCACGGGGCCGCCGGGCACGGGGCCGCCGGGGCGATCCCCGCTCGGGCGCGATCGGCGTGCCGCGCGTGGTCGCACGCCCGCGCTCCCGCGGTCACGCCGCCGCGAGCGCGCGATCCCGATCCGCCGCGTCCGCCGGCGCGCCCGGGGAGTCCGCACGGGCCGGCGCGTCCGCGCCGCCGAGGCGCAGCACGACGTCCTCCGCGCGCACGTCCGCGTCGCGGTGGGTGACGAGCACGACGACGCGGTCGGCGAGCGCGGCGCGCAGGTCGCGCATGAGCGCGTCCGCGGTCGGCTCGTCGAGGTGCGCGGTGGGCTCGTCGAGCAGGAGCACGTCGGCGCCCGTGAGGAGCGTGCGCGCGAGCGCGAGCCGCTGCCGCTCTCCGCCGGAGAGCGCCGAGCCGCCCGGTCCGACGGGGAGGTCGAGTCCCTCGGCGGCGCCCGCGACGAGCCTGCCGAGGCCGACGCGGTCGAGCACGGCACACATCGCCGCCTCGTCCGGGCGGTCGCCCGCGGGCCGCGCGATGAGGAGGTTCGCCCGTAGGGTCGAGTCGAAGACGTGCGCCTCCTGCGGGCACCACGCGACGCGCTCCCGCAGCGCGGCGCGCGCAAGGTCCGCGGCGTCGACGCCGTCGAGCAGGTAGCGGCCGGCGGCGGGCCGCAGGGCGCCCATGAGCACCGAGAGCAGCGTCGTCTTGCCCGATCCCGAGGGCCCCTGCACGACGAGCCAGCGCCCGCGAGCGGCGCGCGCGCACACGCCGTCGAAGACCGTGCCCTCCTGGCCGGTCCAGCGCGCGGCGAGGCCGTCGAGCGCGAGCGACCGCACTCCGGGGGCGAGGTCGCGGCCGTCCGCGTCGCTCCCGATCGCGTCGAGCGGGTCGACGATCTCGGCGACGCGCCGCGCGGCGGCGGCGAGCGCGGGCGCATGCTGGAGCGCGGCCGCGGAGGCCGTGAGCGGCTCGACGAGGGTGAGCGGCAGGAGAGCGAGCACACCGGCGACGGGCGCGGGGAGCCCGTGGGCGACGCCGCTCGCGCCCGCGACGAGCATCGCGGCCGCTGTCGCCGTGCACGCGAGCACGACGACGAGGCCGCCGAGCCCCTCCGCGAGCGCGCGCCGGCGGGAGAGCACGCGGGCGCGCGCGTCGAGCTCGCGCAGCCCCTCGCGCGCGCGGTCGCCCGCGCCGTTGCCGCGCAGGTCGTCCGCGGCGAGCACGATGCCCGTGAAGCGCTCGGCGACCGCGCGCACGGCCGCGAGCTCGCCCGCGCTCGCGGCCCGGTCGGCCACGGTCGCGACGAGCGGCGCGAGCACGAGGGCGCACGCCGCTCCCGCCGCGAGCGCGGGCAGGGCGGGCGGCCACAGCAGGCCCGTCGCGATCGCGGCGGCGAGGCTCGTCAGCAGCCCGACGGCCGGGGGGAGCAGCACGCGCGGCATGAGGTCGCGCACCTGGTCGGCGGTGACGACGAGGTAGTCCATGGCGGCCGCCCCGCGCAGCAGGCGCCGCGATCCCGCGCCGAGGGCCGCGATGCCGCGCCAGAGGCGATCGCGCATCCCCGTGACGAGCGCGAACACGGCGTCGTGCGTGACGAGGCGCTCGGCGTAGCCGAGCACGGATCGCGCGAGGCCGAAGAACCGCACGCCCACGATCGCGACGAGCAGGTACATGATCGGCGGGTGCTCGGCCGCGCGCACGATGAGCCAGCCCGAGGACGCCGTGAGCGCGCTCGCGCACAGGGCCGCGAGGGCGCCGAGGAGCGCGCCCGCGGCGAGGCGCGCGCGGGCGCCGTGCAGCAGGCGCGCGATCGCGCGCACGGCCGACGAGCGCACGCCCGCCGGGCGGTCCTCGGCGGCCGCGGGGGCCGCAGGGGCCGGCGCGGGCTCGCGCGCGGCCGCGACCGCTCCGGCGGGCGCCGTCGCCCCCGCGAGCTCGACGCGCGCGTCGGCGAGCGCGATCGTCGTGGGCTCGTGGCTCGCGAGCACGATCGCCGCACGGCCGCGGCCGCGCAGGATCGCGGCCTCGACGAGCGCGCGCGAGCGCGCGTCGAGGTGCGCCGTCGGCTCGTCGAGCACGAGCAGGTCGACGCCCCCGTCGACGCGCACGAGCGCACGGGCGACCGCGACGCGGCGCAGCTCCCCGGGGCTCACGCGCGCGGGGTCGGCGTCGGCGAGCGCGGAGAGGCCGAGCTCCGCGAGCACGCGGTCGACGGACGCGCGCGAGGCCTCCGGGCCGCCGTGCAGGAGGAGCTCGTCGCGCACGCTCGCGGCGAGCGGCACGGGGTGCTGGGGCGCCCACGCGACGACGTCGGCGTCGCGCACGACGGCTCCCTCGATCGCGACGCCGGCGCCCGTGTCGAGGAGCCCGGCGAGCGCGCGCAGGAGCGTCGACTTGCCGCTTCCCGTGCGCCCGACGATCACGGTGACGCCGCGCTCGGGCAGGCGCGCGGTGACGTGCTCGACCGCGGGGGTCGCCCGGTCCGCGTGCCGCACCGTGAGGTCGTCGAAGCCGAGGCCGCCGCGGCGGCGCGCGACGGGCTCGGCTTCGGGGAGCTCGAGCAGCGCACGCGCGCGGTCGAGCGCGGCGACGCCGTCCTGCGCCGCGTGGAAGGCGGCACCCACCTCGCGCAGCGCGCCGTAGCACTCGGGCGCGAGCAGGAGCACGAGCAGGCCGGTCTCGAGCGGCATGTCGCCGGCGAGCAGGCGGATGCCGATCGTGACGGCGACGAGGGCGACCGAGATCGTCGAGATGAGCTCGAGCGCGAGCGAGGAGAGGAAGACCGTGCGCAGGGTCGCGAGCGTGCGCTCCCGGTTCTCCTGCGACACGCGGTGCAGCGCGGCGGCCTGCTCGTCGGCGCGTCCGAGCCCGACGAGCACGGGCAACCCGCGCACGAGCTCGACGAGGTGCGCGGAGAGCCGCGCGAGCGAGGCCGAGGCCGCCTCGACGCGCTCGCGCGTGTGCATGCCCACCAGCGCCATGAAGAGGGGCACGAGGGGGACGGTGACGACGATGATGAGGGCGCTCAGCCAGTCGGCGACGAGGATGCGCGCGCCCACGACGACGGGCACGACGAGCGCGCTCGCGACCGCGGGCAGCACGCTCGTGTAGTACGCGTCGAGGCCGTCGAGCTCGTGGGCGCCGAGCACGGCGCCGCCTCCGCCGACCGCCGCGCCGGGGGCGAGCGCGCGCGCGGCGAGGTCGGCGCGCACGCGCTCCTTCGTGCCGATCGCGGCACGCGCCGCGGAGGCGCGCGAGGCCCACGCGACGAGCGCGCGCAGGGCGCCGCCGACGAGGGCGAGCGCGACCGGGAGCGCGAGCCGCGGCGACCCGCCTGCGGCGATCGCCGCGACGCCGCGCGCGAGCCCCTCGGCGAGCAGCACGAGCCCGAGCGCGCGCACCGCCGCGAGCACACCGAGCGTCCACACGACGCGCGTGCCCTGCGGCCCGAGTCCGCCCGCGAGGAGCGCGCGCGGGTTCATCGCGCGGGGCCCCCCGCGGCGGCGGGTCCGGCGGGGCCGGCGCCCGGTCCCGCGGCCGCCTCGGCGGGCACGTCGACGGGGATGTGCCGCTCGCCGAGGCGCTTGCGGAACACCCAGTACGTCCATCCCTGGTAGAGCAGGACGAGCGGCAGGCCGACGGCCGTGACGATGCTCATGACCGCGAGCGTGTACGAGCCGCTCGCCGCCGAGGTGATCGTGAGGTCGTAGCGCGGGTCGATCGTCGAGGGCAGCACGACGGGGTAGACGGCGGCGAAGATCGACGCGGCGCCGAGCAGCAGGAACGCCGCGATGCCGGCGAACGCGCGGCCCTCCCGTCCGGCGCGCGCGCTCAGCCACGCCCAGAGCACCGCGACGACGGCGAGCACGACGAGCCCCCACGTCACGACGTCGCCCGAGCGCAGCTGCACCGCGAGCACCCATCCGACGATCGGCAGGAGGGCGAACGGCCCGACGCGCACGACGAACGCGCGGGCGCGCACGCGCACGTCGCCCTCCGTCTTGAGCGCGAGGAACGCGGCCGCGTGCACGAGGCAGAAGCCGACGACCGCGAGGCCGCCGAGCACGGCGTACCCGTCGAGCCACGCGAACGCGCCGCCCACGCGGTTCCCCTCGGCGTCGACGGGCAGGCCCGTCGTCGTGAGCGCGAGCGCCGCGCCGACGCCGAACGCGGCGACGAAGGAGCCGAGGCCGATCGCGAGATCCCACGTGCGCGTCCACCGGGCTGTGTGGCCCTTGCCGCGGTACTCGATCGCGACCGCGCGGAAGATGAGCCCGAGCAGCACGAGCGTGAGCGGCACGTACAGCGTCGAGAACAGGGACGCGTACCACAGGGGGAACGCCGCGAAGGTCGCGGCACCGGCGACGATGAGCCACACCTCGTTGCCGTCCCACACGGGCCCGATCGTGTTGAGCATGACGCGCCGCTCCCGGTCGCTGCGGCCGCTCAGGAGCATGTGCATGCCCACGCCGAGGTCGAACCCCTCGAGCAGCAGGTAGCCGCCCCACAGCACGGCGATCGCGATGAACCAGATCGTGGGCAGGATGTCCATGTCCGTTGCCTCTCGAGTCGGTGGTCAGTAGGCGAAGGCGAGCACGTCGTCGGGGCGCTTCTCGCCGTCCTGCGGGGGGCGCAGCTCGGGCATCGCCGAGACGACGCCGCCGCGCACGTACTTGACGAGCAGGTAGACCTCGACGACGAGCAGCACGCCGTAGACGGTGCCGAGCGCGATGAGGGAGAAGAGCAGCTCCCCCGCGCTCACCCCCGGCGAGACGGCTGCCGCCGTGAACATGTAGACCCCGTCGACGCCGCCCGGCGTCGGGTTGGGGGCGACGACGAACGGCTGCCGCCCCATCTCGGTGAAGACCCATCCGGCGGCGTTCGCGCCGAACGGCGCGAGGATGCCGAGCAGCGCGAGGCGCATGACCCACGGCGAGCGCGGCACGGTGCCCTTGCGCGTGAGCCAGAGGGCGACGGCTGCGGCGAAGGCGGCGAGCGCACCGAAGCCGATCATGAGGCGGAAGCCCCAGTAGGTGACCTCCATGAGCGGCACGTAGTCGATCCGCGTGCCCGCCGCCGCGCCGTAGGCGGGGTCGTCCGGCACGGTCGTTCCGTACTTCGCCTGGTACTCGGGCAGCAGGTCGTCGACGCCCGTGACGGTCGTCGAGAAGTCGCCCTTGGCGAGGAAGGAGAGCAGGCCCGGGATCTCGATGATGCCGACGACGTCGGAGCAGTCCTTCGACCCGACGTCGCCGATCGAGAGCACGGAGAAGCTCGTGCCCGTCTTGCACGCCGCCTCGGCGGCGGCCATCTTCATGGGCTGCTGCTCGAACATGAGCTTGCCCTGCATGTCGCCCGTGACGGCGACGCCGCCGAAGCCGACGATCGCCACGATCGCGCCGATGCGCAGCGAGCGCAGCCACACGGCGTGGTCCTCGCGATCGCGTCCCGGCTCCGCGGAGGCCCCGACGACGACGCGTCCGCGCGCGTCGAGGGTGTCGACGCCGTCCTTGCGACGGCGCCACAGCTGGTACCACGCGATGCCGAGCAGGAAGCCGCCGGCGACGCCGAGCGAGCCGCACAGCACGTGCAGGTAGGCGGTGAGCGCGGTGTTGTTGGTGAGCACCGCCCAGATGTCGACGAGCTGCGGGCGCCCGTCGTGCAGCACGACGCCCACGGGGTGCTGCATCCACGAGTTCGCGACGATGATGAAGAACGCGGAGACGATCGAGCCGGCGACGGCGATCCACAGCGCGGCGAGGTGCACGCGCTTCGGCAGCCGGTCCCACCCGAAGATCCACAGGCCGAGGAAGGTCGACTCGAAGAAGAAGGCGAGCAGGCCCTCCATCGCGAGCGGCGCGCCGAAGACGTCGCCGACGAAGCGCGAGTACTCGCTCCACGCCATGCCGAACTGGAACTCCTGCACGAGGCCGGTCGCGACGCCCATGACGAAGTTGACGAGGTAGAGCTTGCCCCAGAACTTGGTCATGCGCAGGTAGCGCTCGTTGCCCGTGCGCAGCCACAGCGTCTGCATGATGGCGACGGTCGGCCCGAGGCCGAGCGTGAGCGGCACCATGAGGAAGTGGTAGACGGTCGTGATGCCGAACTGCCAGCGGGCGATCATCAACGGGTCCACGGCTGGTCCGCTCCTTCCCTCCGCGACGGCGGTCGCGATCCCCTCGCGGCCCGCGGGCACGGGCGCGACGCGGCTTCAGCATCCCGGCCCGCTGCCGGGCACGCCCAGGGACCAAGGTCCCGTCGCGCTCCTCGCGATGCTTCTACGCTGCGTAGAAGTAACTCTACGCCGTGTAGAAGACGCTTCTCTACGCACCGTAGAAGTTTTTCGACACGAGGTAGAATGGCGGTGGAGGTGGCGGGAGTGGCGAGTCTCGGAGAGCTCGAGCGGTCGGTCATGGACGTGCTGTGGGAGTCCGACGCGCCCCTCACCGCCTACGACGTGCAGGCGCGGCTCGAGCGCGACCGGCGCCCCCTCGCCGTCACGACGCTGCTCACCGTGCTCTCGCGCCTCGAGAAGAAGGCCTTCGTCTCCTCCGACCGCTCCGCGCGGCCGCACCGCTATCGCGCGACCGCCTCCCGCGCCGACCACGTCGCCGAGCTCATGCACGAGGTCCTCGGCGGCGCGGCCGATCGCGGGGCCGTGCTCGAGCGCTTCGTCGGCGGGGTGTCGGCCGAGGACGCCGCGATGCTGCGCCGGCTCCTCGCCGGCGGCGAGGGCGGCTGAGCCCATGCTCGCCCTCGCGTGCGCGCTCGCGATCGTCGCCGTGCTGCTCGCATGGCCGGCGCCCGTCGCGCTCGCGCGGGCCGCGTGGCCCTCGCGAGCGCCCGCACGCGCGCTGCTCGTCTGGCAGGCCATCGGGCTCGCCGGCGGCCTCTCGATGATCGGGGCGCTCGCGCTCGCGGGCCTCGCCGTCGCGCCCACCCGCCCCGCGCTCGCCGTGACGCCCGCCGCGGCACTCGCCGCGTACCTGCTCGCGCACCTCGCCGTCGTCGTCGTGCGCGTCGAGCGGCAGCGCCGCCGGCACCACGCGCTGCTCGAGCTGCTCTCGTCGCCGCACCCCACGCGCAAGCGCACGCGCGTGCTCGACGACGCCTCGCCCGTCGCGTACTGCCTGCCGCGCGGCGTGCGGTCGCTCACCGTGCTCTCGCGCGGGCTCCTCGAACGGCTCGAGCCCGACGAGCTCGCCGCCGTCGTCGCGCACGAGCGCGCCCACGTCGAACAGCGCCACGACGTCCTGCTCGTCGCCTTCCGCGCCTGGCACGCGGCCCTGCCTCGCTTCCCCGTCGCCGGGCTCGCCGTGCGCGAGGTCGCGGGGCTCGTCGAGCTGCTCGCCGACGACTCCGCCCGCCGCAGCGTGCCGGACGCCGTGCTCGCACGCGCGATCCTCGCGGTCTCCGCGGGACGCGCAGCCGAGGCGGCCGAGGGCGCGGAGGCCCCGCGCGCACGCGACCGCGTACGGCGGCTCGGCGGCGGACGCGCGACGAGGGCCGCCGCTCGCGCGCGCGCGACGCCCGCACGAGGCTGAGCGAGATGACGGGGGGCGGCGGAGCGTCGGCTCCCGGGCGGCCCGCGGCTCCCGCATCCCCTAGCGTGGGTCGCGTGGGAGCACGCATCTACCTCACGAGCGCGGAGGGCCGCACGGGCAAGTCGACGGTCGCGGTCGGGCTGCTCGAGACGCTCAAGTCCCGCGTCGCGCGCGTAGGCGTCTTCCGCCCGATCGTGCGCGCCGAGCCCGGGCGCGACCACGTGCTCGAGCTCCTGCTCAGCGCCTCGACCGCGGGTCTCGGCTATGAGGAGAGCGCGGGCACCGACTACGCGGCCGTGCACGACGACCTCGACGCGGCGCTCGCGACGATCGTCGACCGGTTCGCCGACGTCGAGGATCGCTGCGACGCCGTGCTCGTGCTCGGCTCGGACTACACGGACGTGGGCACGCCGACCGAGCTCGCGACCAACGGGCGCATCGCCGCCAACCTCGCCGCGCCCGTGCTGCTCGTCGTCGGCGGCCGCGACCCCGACGGCGAGGGGCCGCGCACGAGCGCCCAGATCGCCGACGTCGCCGCGATCGCCCTCGCCGAGCTGCGCGCCGAGCACGCCGAGGTGCTCGCGGTCGTCGTCAACCGCGTCGAGCCGGGCATCGCCGGCGAGGCCGCCGACGCGGTCCGGCGCGCGACGGGGCTGCCCGCGTGGGCGATCCCCGAGGATCGCGAGCTCGTCGCGCCCCTCCTGCGCACCGTGCTCGAGTCCGCCGACGCCGAGCTCGTGATGGGCGACCCCGCCCTGCTCGAGCGCCCCGTGCTCGGGACGGTCGTCGCGGCGATGACGCTCGAGAACGTCCTCCCGCGGCTGCTGCCCGGATCCGTCGTCGTCGTGCCCGGGGATCGCTCGGACGTGCTCGTCGGCACGATCGTCGCCTCGCTCTCGCACACCTTCCCGGCGCTCGCGGGCGTCGTGCTCAACGGCGGGTTCGACATGGCGCCGGCGATCCGCACGCTGCTCGAGGGCCTCGGCGCGCGCATCCCGATCGCACGCACCGCGCTCGGCACGTACGACACGGCCGTGCGGATCACCCACGCGCGCAGTCGCCTCGCGGCCGACTCCCCGCAGAAGCACGCGCTCGCGATCGCTCTCTTCGAGCGGAACGTCGACGCCGGGGAGCTCGTGCGCGTGCTGAGCATCCCGACCTCGGCCGTGCTCACGCCCATCCGCTTCGAGCACGCGCTCGTCGAGCGCGCTCGCGCCGACCGCAAGCGCATCGTGCTGCCCGAGGGCGACGACGACCGCGTGCTGCGCGCGGCCGGGATCGTGCTGAGGCGCGGCATCGCCGACCTCGTGATCCTCGGCGAGGAGGAGGCCGTGCGCGCACGCGCCGCCGAGATCGGCGCCGACATCTCCGCCGCCCGCGTCGTCTCCCCGCTCGACCCCGAGCTGCACGAGCGGTTCGCCGAGGAGTACGCACGGGTGCGCGCCGCCAAGGGCGTCTCGCGCGAGCTCGCCGCCGACACCGTGACCGACGTCTCCTACTTCGGCACCATGATGGTGCACCTCGGCCTCGCCGACGGGATGGTCTCGGGCGCCGCGCACACGACCGCGTCCACGATCCGCCCGGCCTTCGAGATCGTGCGGACGGCCCCGGGCGTCTCGGTCGTCTCGAGCGTCTTCCTCATGGCGCTCGCCGATCGCGTGCTCGTCTACGGGGACTGCGCGGTGATCCCCGAGCCCACGGTCGAGCAGCTCGCGGACATCGCCGTGTCGTCGGCCGCGACGGCGCGGCGCTTCGGCATCGAGCCGCGCGTCGCGATGCTCAGCTACTCGACGGGCGCCTCCGGCAGCGGCGCCGAGGTCGAGCGCGTGCGCGCGGCGACCGAGCTCGTGCGCTCGCGCGCGCCGGAGCTGCCCGTGGACGGCCCGATGCAGTACGACGCGGCCGCCGATCCCGTCGTCGCCGCCGCGAAGATGCCCGGATCGCCCGTCGCGGGGCGCGCGACGGTGTTCGTCTTCCCCGACCTCAACACGGGCAACAACACCTACAAGGCCGTGCAGCGCTCGGCCGGCGCCGTCGCGATCGGCCCCGTGCTGCAGGGGCTCGCGAAGCCCATCAACGACCTCTCGCGGGGCGCGCTCGTGCGCGACATCGTCAACACGATCGCGATCACCGCGATCCAGGCCCAGGACGGGCGATCGGAGGCCCCCGCATGACCCGCGTCTTCGTGCTCAACTCCGGCTCCTCCTCCCTCAAGTACCAGGTGATCGACGTCGAGGGCGACGACGTCGTGCGGTCGGGGGTCGTCGAGCGCATCGGCGAGCCCGGCAGGCCCGCGGACCACGGCGTCGCGATCGAGGGCGTGCTCGGCGAGGTGGAGGGGCTCGGCCTCGACGCCGTCGGCCATCGCGTCGTGCACGGCGGCTCGCGCTTCGCGACGGCCGTGCTCGTCGACGACGACGTGGAGCGCGCGATCGAGGAGCTCTCCGTGCTCGCGCCCCTGCACAACCCGGCGAACCTGCTCGGCATCCGCGCGGCGCGCGCTGCGCTGCCCGACCTGCCCCACGTCGCCGTCTTCGACACGGCGTTCCACCAGACGCTCCCGGCCGCGGCGTACACGGTCGCGATCGACCGCGACCTCGCCCGTCGGTACGGCGTGCGGCGCTATGGCTTCCACGGCACCTCCTACAGGTTCGTGTCCGGGCGCGCCGCCGAGCTCCTCGACCGACCGCTCGAGTCGCTGCGGATGATCGTGCTGCACCTCGGCAACGGCGCGTCGGCCGCCGCGATCGACCACGGCCGCTCGATCGAGACGTCCATGGGGATGACGCCGCTGCAGGGCCTCGTCATGGGCACGCGCGCGGGCGACCTCGACCCCTCCGCGCTCTTCCACCTGCACCGCGAGGCGGGTCTCGGCTTCGAGGAGCTCGAGGACATGCTCAACCGGCGCAGCGGTCTCCTGGGCATGTCGGGCTCGACCGACATCCGCGACGTGCAGCGCGCCGAGAGCGAGGGCGACGAGGACGCGGCGCTCGCGCTCGCGGTCTACCGGCACCGCGTGCGCCACTACATCGGCGCCTACTCGGCGCAGCTCGGGGGCCTCGACGCGCTCGTGTTCACGGGAGGCGTCGGCGAGCACAACGTGCAGTTCCGCCGCCGCGTGCTCGCGGGCCTCGAGTTCCTCGGCATCGCCGTGGACAACGAGCGCAACGAGCGCGCGGGCGCCGACGCGCTCGTCATCTCGCCCGAGGGCGCGCCCGTCGCGGTGCTCGTCGTGCCCACGAACGAGGAGCTCGAGATCGCCCGGCAGACGCGGGAGCTCCTGCACGCGTGACCCGCGCGCGGTGCGGGCGCGCTCTCGGCAGGCCGAGCCCGTGCGGCGGGCGATCGCGCCGGCGCGCCGGGAGTCGCGTCCGGGCGGTCGCGGGCCGGGCGGGCGCGCGTGCCCGATCACGCCGACGGGATGCGGGGGACCTTCGGCCCTGCCCGCGCGCCGCGGGCCGGCCGAGACTGGAGGGCATGACATCCGGCGCAGACCCCGCTGGAGAAGGACGGGCCCCCATGGACGAGCAGCGAGACGAGCACGGGCACGCGGGCGAGCCGCACCAGGTGCCCGACTGGCGCTGGGACGAGCTCAAGCGGGGTACGCAGCGCCGCCTGCACGAGCGTCTCGCCCGCCCCGAGCCGGACGAGGGCGAGTCGAGATGACGGAGGGGCGCGTCGTCGTGGGCGTGAGCGCCGACCGCGGGAGCGCCGCCGCGCTCGACTGGGCGATCGCGAACGCGAGCGCCTCGGCCGAGCTCGAGCTCGTCTCGGTCACCCCGCTCGACCCGATGGCGTCGCCCGCCATCGCCGAGGACGTGCGCCGCAGTCACGAGGACGCGCTCGAGCGCGCCGGCCGGCGGGCGGGCGAGGCCCGCTCCGGCCTCCGCGCGCGGCAGGCGCTGCGTCACGGCGACCCGTGGCGCGAGCTCCTCGAGCGCAGCGCCCACGCCGACCTGCTCGTCGTCGGCAGCGATGCCGCCGACCTCGATCCGATCCCCGGCCGCGGCTCTCTGCCCGTGCGGCTCGCGCGCGACACGCGGTGCCCGCTCGTCGTCGTGCCCGCCGGGTGGAAGGGCCGGGACGGCCCCGTCGTCGTCGGCGCCGAGGGCGTCGACGAGCCCGAGCCAGCCCTGCTCGTCGCGGCGGCCGAGGCCGAGCGGTCCGGCCGCCCGCTGCGCATCGTGCACGCGTGCGAGACGCCGCCCGTGCCCGCGGCGCTCGAGGGCTTCGGCGACACGCTCGGGGCGATCGCGGAAGCGCACGAGAGCATGCTAGACGCGGCCGTCGACGCCACGCGATCGCACTTCCCCGCGCTCGCCGTCGAGCGCGAGCTCGTCGACGCGCCCGCGGGCCCCGCGCTCGTGCGTCGCGCACGCGACGCCTCGCTCCTCGTCGTCGGCGCGCTCTCGCGCGCCCGCCCGCTCGGCTCGGCCGCCGCGGCGGTCGTGCTCGCGCCGCCGTGCCCCGTGGTCGTCGTGCCGGGCCCGCTCCCCGCACGCGGGGGATCGACGCAGCAGCGCGGGAGCGCCGCGCGCTGAGTGCCGCGGACCGGGCGGCGCGCCGGGTCCGCGCGACGCGCGTCAGACGGCGACGGCCTCCGCGACCGCCTGCTCGGCGTGGTGGCACGCGACGGCCCGCTCCGCCGAGCCGTCGGCCGGGAGCGCGCGCAGCGGCGGCGCGGCCTCGCGGCAGAGGTCGGTCGCGAGCCAGCAGCGCGGGTTGAAGCGGCATCCGCTCGGCGGGGAGACGGGGGACGGCGGCTCGCCGCTGAGCACGCGGCGGCGCGCGAGCCGCCCGCGCTCGGCGCGCGTCGCGGAGGGCGTCGCGGAGAGCAGCGCTTGCGTGTAGGGGTGCGCGGGCGCGTCGAAGATCGTCTCGGTCGGGCCCACCTCGGCGAGCCGGCCGAGGTACATGACGGCCGTGCGGTCGGCGATGTGCCGCACGACCGCGAGGTCGTGCGCGATGAAGACGATGGAGACCCCGAGCCGGCGGCGCAGGTCGTCGAGCAGGTTGACCACTTGCGCCTGCACCGAGACGTCGAGCGCGGAGACGGGCTCGTCGCACACGAGCACGTCGGGATCGAGCGCGAGGGCGCGCGCGATGCCGATCCGCTGCCGCTGGCCGCCGGAGAACTGGTGCGGATAGCGCGTGAGCATCTCCGCGCTCAGGCCCACGAGCTCGAGCAGCTCGACCGCGCGATCCCGGCGGCTCGCCGCGCTGCCCGCGCGCACGGCCGAGAGCGGCTCGGTAACGAGCTCCCGCACCGTCATGCGTGGGTCGAGCGAGGCGTACGGGTCCTGGAAGATCATCTGCACGCCCCGACGGAGCACGGCACGGGCACGCGCGCGTCCGCCGGTGACCTCGGTGCCGCGGTAGACGATGCGCCCCGCGTCGGGCCGCTCGAGGCCGACGAGCATGCGCGCGAGGGTCGACTTGCCGCAGCCGGACTCCCCCACGACGCCGAGGACCTCGCCCGGCCCGAGCTCGAGGCTCACGCCGTCGACCGCCGACACGCGCGACGGGCGCAGGGGCGAGCCGCCGCGGAAGGAGCGGACGAGGGAGTCCGCGACGAGCACGGGCTCAGCGGAGGCCATCGAGCACCTCCTCGGACCGGTGGCAGGCTGCGACGCGAGCGGGCGTGACCTCGCGCAGCGGCGGCCGCGCGGTGCGGCACACGTCGATCGCGTACGCGCAGCGCGGATGGAACGAGCATCCGGGCGGCGTCGTCGCGGGGCTCGGCGGCGATCCGGGGATGCTCACGAGCCGTCCGCCGCGGGCCGCGGCCTGCGGCACGGACCGCAGCAGGGCCTCCGTGTACGGGTGCGCGGGGCGCGTGAGCACGGTGTCGGCGTCCCCGGCCTCCACGATGCGTCCCGCGTACATGACGGCGAGCCGGTCGGCGACCTCCATGACGACCCCGAGGTCGTGCGTGATGAGCAGCACACCCATCCCCAGCCGGCGCCGCAGGTCGTCGAGCAGGTCGAGGATCTGCGCCTGCACGGTCACGTCGAGCGCCGTCGTGGGCTCGTCGGCGATGAGCAGCTCGGGCTCGAGCGCGATCGCCATGGCGATGAGGATGCGCTGCCGCATCCCGCCGGAGAACTGGTGCGGGTAGTCGTCCACGCGTCGCTGCGGGGAGGGGATGCCCACGAGCCCCAGGAGCTCGACCGCACGCTCACGCGCCTGCGCGCGCGTCGCCCCGCGGTGCACGCGGAAGAGCTCGCCGATCTGCGCGCCGACCGTGAGCACGGGGTTGAGGGCGCTCAGCGCGTCCTGCATGACGAGGCTCACGCGCTCGCCGCGCAGCCGCCGCATCTGCTCCGCGTCGAGGCCGAGCACGTCGACGTCGGAGAGCACGAGCTCGTCCGCGCTCACGCGCGTGTGCTCGTCGCCGAGCCCCATGATCGCGCGTGCCGTGACCGACTTGCCGGAGCCGGACTCGCCGAGCAGCGCGACGAGCTCCCCGCGGCGCACCTCGAGGTCGACCTCGCGCACGGCGTGCACCTCGCGCTCGCCCGTGAACACGACGTCGAGCCCGCGCACCCGCAGGGCCGTCGTCTGGTCGCTCACCACTGTCGTCACTCCGCCATCCTCGCCGCCGCCTGTTTCCGGATTGTTTCAGGCTTGCTAAATCTGTGCCGGATCATCGCATTGAGTTTGACAGATACGCCGGAAACAGAAAAGGTTGTCCGACATAGCGCCGATTCGCCACGTGCGATGGGTCCGGCGCGCTCGACGCACGACGAGACAAGGAGCTGAGGCTTGCTGGAATCCTCTCCGAACTACACGGGCTACACGGCCTACGACTACCTCGAGGCGGGCGTCGACTACCGTGCCTTCCCCCTCGCCCGGCAGATCGGGCGCGTGCCCGAGTACCAGGGCCTCGACCTCTCCGACGCGCAGGCCCAGCGCGCGCGCAGGCTGCTCGCCGAGGAGATCGTCATCTCGCTGCACGAGCACGTGCAGGTCTTCCCGGAGGACATGGGCAACCTCCGCGAGTACATCCGCGCGGGACGCGAGTCGACCGGGTACGCGGGGCTCGCGCGATCGGGCATGACCGCCGTCTTCGACAACGGCATGGACGGCACATGCTGCATCTCGAGCGACGCCGGCTGGAAGTACCAGGACGTGCTCTTCGACCTCGGCGTGCGCATGGCCGACCTCGCCCACCAGGACTACGTCATCAAGGCCGAGTCGGTCGCCGACATCCGGCGCGCCCACGAGGAGGGCCGGCTCGCCCACGTGTTCGCCCTCGAGGCCTCGACGATGATCGAGAACGAGGTCGACCGCCTCGACGTGCTGTACGGCTTCGGGGTGCGGCAGATGGGGATCGCATACTCGGAGGCGAACCTCCTCGGCTCCGGGCTCAAGGAGCGCGGCGACGGCGGCCTCACCTACTTCGGCGAGCGCGCGGTCAAGCGCATGAACAAGCTCGGCATCGCCATCGACATCAGCCACTCGGGCGACCAGACGTGCCTCGACACGATCCGCGTCTCCGACAAGCCCGTCTTCATCACGCACGCCGGCGCCCGCGGGCTCTGGCCGACCAACCGCATGAAGACCGACGAGACGATCGTCGCGTGCGCCGAGAAGGGCGGCGTCATCGGCATCGAGGCGGCGCCGCACACGACGCTCTCGCCCGACCACCCGGTGCACACCCTCGAGTCGGTCATGGACCACTTCCGGTACTGCGTCGACCTCGTCGGCATCGAGCACGTCGCGTTCGGGCCCGACACGCTCTTCGGCGACCACGTGGGACTGCACCACGCGTTCGCGAGCAACCTCTCCATCAGCCAGGCGCACGGAACCATCGACTACACGGAGGTCGCGTACGTCGACGGGATCGAGAACCCGGCCGAGAACTTCTCCAACATCATCGGCTGGCTCGTCCAGCACGACTATTCCGACGACGAGATCCGCGCCGTCGTGGGAGGGAACATCATGCGGGTCCTCGAGGAGGTATGGGTGTGATGCGCACACGAACCTCCGCTCTCATTGCCGGCGCGGCAGGTCTCCTCCTGCTGCTCGCCGGCTGCGCCCCGGAGGCGCCCCACCCAGCCGGAAGCTCCGGCTCGGCCGGCGGCGCGAGCGACGACACGCTCACGATCGCGACGACGACCGACGTCGTCAACTTCAACCCGCTCATCGGCAACAGCCGCAGCGACTACTGGATCACGAACCTCATGTACCCGCACCTCCTGTCGATCGGCAACGACGGCAAGAAGAAGGCGGAGCTCGCGACCAAGTGGGGCTACACCGACACGACGCACGGCTACTACGACATCCGCGACGACATGACGTGGAGCGACGGCCAGCCGCTCACCGCCGAGGACGTCGCCTACACGATGAACGCGGTCAAGCAGGACGCCCCCGCGGGCACCTACTACGGTCAGATGGCGCACTTCGCCTCGGCGAAGGCCGTGAGCAAGAAGCGCGTCGAGGTCACCCTGACCCAGCCGGACACGTCCGTCATCGACGAGATCGGGTTCTGGGGCAACGTCGTGCCCGAGCACGTCTTCCAGCCCGCGGGCTCGGTCGCGAAGTTCGCCAACGACGGATCGAGCGGCGGCTGGGTGAGCGCGGGACCGTACGTGCTCACCTCCAAGCAGGTCGGGCAGAGCTACACGCTCGAGCGCGTCCAGCACTACCCGCTCGCGCCGGGAGGCACGCCCGGCCCTGCGAAGGTCGTCTACCGCGTGTTCCCCGACGTCAACACCGAGATCCTCGCCCTCCAGTCGGGCGAGGTCGACCTCATCGCCAACGCCCTGCCGCCCGCACAGGTCAAGCAGCTGCAGAACGCGCAGGGCATCACGGTGCAGGAGGTCACGGGTCTCGGCTACGCGCACATGACCTACAACATGGACAACCCCGACCTGGCCAAGCTCGAGGTGCGGCAGGCGCTCGCCCACGCCGTCGACTACGACGCCATCCGCAAGGTCGTGCTGCAGGGGCAGGCGGTCTCGACGGGCTCGAGCCCCCTCATGCCCGTGCTCAAGGACTACTACGACCCGTCGATCAAGGAGTACAGCTTCGACACCAAGCTCGCCCGCTCCCTCATGGAGAAGGCCGGGTACACGGCCGACGCCGACGGGAACTTCCCGGTGCGGTTCAGGCTCATCTACTCGCTGCAGGACACCGTCACGGCGTCGTGGGTGCAGCTCGTGAAGGACGACGCGGCGAAGGCCGGCATCGTCATCGACCTCGCGTGGTCGGAGCGCAACACCTACCTCGCGCAGACGAACGCGGGCGACTTCGACATCTACGCCGGCAACTTCGCGATCATGGACGACCCGGTCACGAACTTCACGCTCGCGTACCTGCCGAAGGGCTCGATCAACTACACGCACAACGACGACCCGACGCTCAACGACCTCATCGAGCAGGCGTCGACCCAGACCGACACGGCGAAGAAGATCAGCATCATGCGCAAGGCGGCCAAGCTCGTGCACGACCAGGTCTACGACAACGTCATGTACACGCAGAACCTGTATTTCGCGCACAGCTCGGCGTGGACCGGATTCGTGCCCGAGCCGAGCGAGCTGCTCTCGATCGTGAACCCGATCTCGGTCTCGAGCGCTCACAAGCGGTGACGGAAGGGCCGCCCGGACGTGTCTCGACTGTCGTTCGTCCTCATGCGCCTCGGGCGCGGGGTGCTCACGATCTGGTTCGCCGTGACCGTGACGTTCCTGCTCCTGCGGCTGCTGCCCGGCGATCCGGCCCAAGCCGTCGCGAGCCCGACGATGACGGCGGAGACCCGGGCGGCCCTCCTCGCCCAGTACGGCCTCGACAAGCCCCTCATCGTGCAGTACGGCATCTACCTCGGCCAGCTGCTGCACGGCGACCTGGGCCTCTCGTTCACGCAGTCCATCCCCGTCACCACGGTGCTCTTCGAGCGCCTGCCGTGGACGCTCCTGCTCACGGTCACGGCCCTCGTGCTCACGGTCGTCGTCGGCATCCCGCTCGGCGTGCTCGCGGCGTCCCACCGCGGGCGCCTGCTCGACAAGGTCGTGCAGGTCGTGGGCGTCACGGGCCAGTCGATCTTCGTGCCGAGCGTCGGCGTGCTCCTGCTCTTCGCGTTCGGCCTCATGCTGCGCTGGCTCCCCATCGGGGGTGCGTACGACGTGGGCGTGTACGGGGTCGCGTGGTACGGCTCCGTCGCCGAGCACCTCGTGCTGCCCGCGCTCTCGCTCATGCTCGTGCAGCTCGGCTCGTACGTGCTCACGATGCGCTCGACGCTCATCGACGCGCTCGGCGAGGACTACGTGACGCTCGCGCGCGCGAACGGGCTGCCGTACCGGCGCATCCTGTGGCGGCACGCGCTGCGCAACGCCCTGCTCCCCACGACGACGCTCATCGGGCTGCAGCTCGGCTTCCTCGTCGGCGGGGCGGTGCTCACGGAGACGGTGTTCGCCTACCCGGGCATCGGCCGCGGCATCTACGAGGCGGTCACGCAGCTCGACTTCCCCGTGCTGCAGGGCGCCTTCCTGTTCCTCGCCCTGACGGTCGTCGTCGCGAACATGCTGACCGACATCGTCTACGGCTTCCTCGACCCCCGGGTGAAGAGCGCATGACCACGACCCCCCTCGTCGGCGACATCGAGCCGATCGTGCCCGCCGCGGGCGGCACGGCGCGCGCGACCTGGCGATCCTTCCGCACCGAGCCCCTCGGCCTCGTCGCCCTCGGCGTGCTGCTCGTGCTCGTGCTCGTCGCCGTGCTCGCCCCCGTGCTCACGCGGTACCCGAGCGGATACGGCGACCACGTGCTCGCACCGCCCACGGGAGCGCACCCGTTCGGCACCGACGCGCTCGGGCGCGACGTGCTCGCCGAGGTCGTGTGGGGCACGCAGCAGAGCCTGCTCGTGGCGATCGCGTCCTCCCTCATCGCGATCGTGTTCGGCACGCTCGTCGCGGTCGTCGGCGCATACTTCCGCCGCCTCGACGGCATCGTCGGGCTCGTCGTCGACCTCGTGCTCTCCCTCCCGGTGCTCCCGCTCATGATCCTCGTGGCGGCGCTCGTCGGGCCGAGCACGGCGACGATCATCCTCGTCGTCGCCGCCTTCTCCTGGCCCGAGGTCACACGGCTCGTGCGCTCGCAGGCGCTCACCGTCGTGCACCTGCCCTACGTCGACGCGGCGCGGCTCATGACGAGCAACCCGGCCTGGATCATCGCGCGGCACATCGTCCCCGCCGTCAAGCCCGTCATCGTCGTCTCCGTCGTCGTGACGGCCTCGCGCGCGGTCCTCTCCGCCGCGGGGCTCGCCTTCCTCGGCCTCGGGGACCCGTCCACGTGGTCGTGGGGCCGCATCCTCTACGAGGCGCAGCAGTCGGGAGCGATGTCGAGCGCCTGGTGGCTCACGCTCTTCCCCTCGATCGCGATCCTCGCCCTCGTGCTGTCGGCGACGCTGCTCTCGATCGCCTACAACGACGCCCGCAACCCCCGCAACCGACGCAGGTGACCCCCATGACGACGACCGCACGATTCCCCACGAGGCTGAGCGCCGAGGTGCTCGGCAGGGCTCAGTCGAGGCTGCGCGGCTCCGTCGCCGCGGCCGGGCTCGACGGGCTCGTCACCGACGACCCCGAGGACGTCGCCTACCTCACGGGCTTCTTCCACCATCCGGGCGAGCGACCCGTCGCCGTGTGGATCGGAGCGGACGGGGGCAGCGCCCTGCTCACCCCCGAGCTCGAGCGCGAGAACGCCGAGCGGCAGCACGCACTCGCCCACGCCCACGTCTCGTATGCCGAGTTCCCGGGCGTCGAGTCCCCATGGGCGCCGCTCGCGCGCGCCGTCGGGGCGGGGCGCGCGCGCATCGGCGTGACCCAGCGGATGACGCAGGAGCGCTTCGCCGGCCTCGCCGCGCAGCTGCCGCGCGCCGAGCTCGTCGTGACCGACCTCGTCACGAGGACGCGCTACGTCAAGGCGCCCGAGGAGATCGCGCTGCACCGCGAGGCGGCGCGCATCACCGACCTCATGCTCGAGGCGGGCGTACGGCTCGTGCGCGACGCGATCGCGGCAGGCGGGGAGCTGCCGAGCGAGTCGGAGCTCGCGGCGCATGTGGGCGCGGTCGGCGTGCGCACGATGTACGCAGAGCACGACGACGTCGTCGTCGTCTCGCCGCTCGCCGGCGGCCTCGTGTACAGCGGGGCGAACTCCGCATACCCGCACGGGCTGCCCTCAGGCACGCGGCTGGGGCCGGGCGACGCCTTCATGCTCTCCCTCGGGTGCGCGGTGGGCGGCCGGTTCGTCGAGGGCGAGCGCACGTTCGTGCTCGGCGAGCCGAGCGCCGAGCAGCGCCGCTATCACGACGTCGTCCGCGCGGCGCAGGCTACGGGGAGCGCGACGATCGCGCCGGGCGTCGAGTGCCGCGCGGCGAACGCGGCGTGCCTGCAGGTCATCCGCGACGCGGGCCTGGGCCAGTACCTCCGCCACCGCGAGGGCCACGGCATCGGACTCGGCATGCACGAGCCGCCGTACCTCGAGGACGGGGATGCGGCGGTGCTCGAGACGGGCATGGTCGTCTCCAACGAGCCGGGCATCTACATCCGAGGGCACGCCGGCTACCGCATCAGCGACTCGATGCTCGTGACGGAGCACGGCGCCGAGCCGCTCACCGCCTTCCCCCGCGGTCTCGACGACTGCACCATCCCCCTCTGACCCGAAAGGATCGTCATGACCGCCACCACCGGCGCACAACGCGTCGAGATCAACGGCAACGAGCTCGTCGTCGAGGTGCTGGGGCCCGAGGACGCCCCCGTGCTGCTCACCCACCACGGAGCGCCCGGGCTCGGCTCCCGCGCGGAGCCGCGCGCGAGCTTCGGCCGCCTCGCCGACGAGTTCCGCGTCGTCGTGTTCGACGCGCGCGGCTCCGGCGAGAGCGAGGGCAAGGGGGAGCTCACGCACGAGCAGTGGGCCGCCGACCTCGACGCCCTGCGGGAGTGGGCCGGCGCGGATCGCGTCGTGATCGGCGGCGGCTCGTACGGCGGGTTCATGGCGATGGAGTACGCGACGCGCTACCCCGAGCGGGTGAGCGCGATGGTGCTGCGCGACACCTCGCCGGACCACTCGAACGCGCACCTCGCGCGCGAGAACGCGCAGAGGTCGACGCGCGTGCACATCGACATGGAGATCTTCGACCGCATCGACCAGGGTCGCGTGCGCGACAACGCCGACCTCGAGCTGTGCTGGCGCCACATCCTCCCGCTCTACGACTACACCTACGACCCGGAGGCGACCGAGCGCAAGGCCGCGGCGACCCCCTACCGCTACGAGGCGCACAACTACGCGTTCTCCACGAACCTGCCCGCCTACGACCTCAAGCCGAAGCTGCCCTCCGTGACCGCTCCCACGCTCATCACGGTCGGGCGCGCGGACTGGATCACGCCGGTATCCTGCAGCGAGACGATCCACGAGCTCATCCCGAACTCCGAGCTCGTCGTCTTCGAGAAGTCGGGCCACTCACCGCAGATCGAGGAGGCGGAGCTATGGGAGGCGACGGTGAGGGACTTCCTGCACCGGGCCCTTCGGCTCGATCGATCCCGGCTGTGATCCAGGACGGCTACGCGACCCTCGACGAGCTCGACCGACGCATCGTCGTCGCCCTGCAGCACGACGGGCGGGCGACGTGGCGCGCGATCGCGCACGCCGTCGGCGCCTCCACGGCGACCGTCGCGCGGCGCGGGCAGGCGCTCCTCTCGTCCGGTCTCGTCAAGATCGCCGTCACGCCCGCGCTCGGCAGCCGCGGACCCGTCGACCCGTTCCTCGTGCGCATCAACTGCCGCCCAGGCAGCCAGATCGACGTCGCGGCCGCGCTCGCCGAGCATCCCGACGTGCGGTTCGTGACCCTCGTCACGGGGCGCTACGACATCGTCGCCGAGCTCGTCGTGCCCGGCGGGGCGGCGCGCTATCCTCAGCTCATCGCCGACCTCCAGTCGATCGAGGGCGTCGAGCGCTGGCGCAGCGACCTCATCCTGCACGTGCACAAGCTCGCGTTCGACTGGGGCCGTCAGCTCTTCGAGCAGCAGATGGACCAGCCGCCCGCGCCGCGCGACGACACGCCGCCCGCGGTCGACCCGACGGCGTTCGACGCCGCGGACTGGCGCATCATCGACCACCTCGAGCACGACGGACGCGAGACCTTCCAGGGTGTCGCCGACCATCTGGGGATGAACGAGTCGAGCGTGCGGCGGCGCTTCGAGCGTCTACGGGCGAGCGGCGCGATCAACATCCTCACGCTCGTGCCCGCGCCCGCGCTCGGCATGGGCGCGGAGACGCTCCTCACGATCAGCATCGAGCCGCGTCACATCGCGGAGGTCGCGCGCGAGCTCGCGCAGCATCCCGCGGTGCGCTACCTCGCCTCGATCCTCGATCAGAGCGCCCTGTTCTGCGAGGTCATCCTGCCCTCGACGGACCACCTCTACCGATTCATCGGGGAGAGCCTGTCGAACATGCGCGGCGTGACCGGCTGGGAGGCCTCGATGGAGCTGCTCTACCTCAAGCGGGGCTTCGTGCAGACCCCGTGGTGGCGCCGCCAGGCGGTGCGCGTCCCCGCCGCGCGGGAGGCCTGACCCGCGGCGGGCGCGCCCCAGCCTCGGCTCGGGGCCGTGCGCCCGCACACGGCCGGCGGCCGGGGGACCTTCGTCCCTGGCCCGTCGCTCCTCGGTCGCGTGGAATGTCCTCATCGACATCCGCTCCGAGAGGAGCCACCGAAGGGAGCGCCATGACCGGCATCATCGAGGACCGCTTCGCCGGCCGCACCGTCATCGTCACGGGGGCGGGAGCCGGCATCGGCCGGGCGACCGCCGTGCGGCTCGCGCACGAGGGCGCGCGCGTGATCGCGACGGACGTCGTCGAGGAGCGCCTCGCCGACCTGCGCGCCGAGCTCGGCGACACGGTCACGACGATCGCGGGCGACGTCGCCGCGGAGGAGACCGTGCGCTCGCTCCTCGACGCGGCGCACGGCCGCGTCGACGGCCTCGCGAACGTCGCGGGCATCATGGACGGCTTCCTGCCGACCGCGGAGCTCGACGACGCGACGTGGGAGCGCGTGCTCTCGGTCAACCTCACCGCCCTCATGCGGCTCACGCGCGCCGTGCTCCCCGGCATGATCGAGGCGGGCGCGGGCAGCATCGTCAACGTCTCCTCCGAGGCGGGGCTGCGCGGATCGGCGGCCGGCACCGCCTACACGACCTCCAAGCACGCCGTCATCGGCCTCACGCGCAGCACGGCGTTCTTCTACACGCCGAAGGGCGTCCGCTGCAACGCCGTCGCTCCGGGCGGCGTCGCGACGAGCATCGAGGCGGGATTCCGCTCCGCCTACGCCGCCGAGCGCCTCGGGCCGCTCCTGCAGGCGAACGTGCCGCCGGCCGCGACGGCCGAACAGCTCGCGGCGGCGATCACGTGGCTCCTGAGCGACGACTCCGCCAACGTCTCGGGGGCGGTGCTCGCCGACGACGGCGGCTGGGCCGCGATCTGAGCCTGGGCGATCACGGAGGAGCCGGAGCCGCGCGGCCGAGCGCCGCCGGCCCGCCGTAGACTTCCGGCGATGCGCCGCTCCGCTGCCCTCGTGACGGCCGCTGCCGTCGCGGCTGCGCTCTGGCTCCTCAGCGGCCTCGCGTTCTCGGCCGTCGCGTTCTCGTCGAGCAGCTGGAGCTCCCTGGTCGCCCTCGTCGTGCCGCCGACCGTGCCCGCGACCGCGTGGCAGCTGCCGCAGCCGTGGAACTGGCTGCTCCCCCTGTGCAGCGCCGTCCTGTTCGGCGCGCTGCTCGCGCTCGCGCTGAGCCTGCTCGCCGGCTGGTCGCAGTGGCGGCGAGCCTCGCCCGGCCTCCGGTTCCTTGCGGCGTGGCTCGCCGCGATCGGAGCCGCGTTCGTCACCGCCGCCGTCTGGGCCGTCGGCAGCACGATCGCGTCGGCCACGCCCACGGGGACGGCGTGGGCGTTCCGCTCGGCGCAGCCGGACCTGCTCGCGAGCGGCTACGGGGGCGTCGTGTGGGGCTGGCTGTCGGCGCTCGTCGTCGCCCTCCTCACCCGCGCCGCCGCTCCGACCGCGGCGGCGCCCCCGAGACGTGGTCCCGTCGCGCTCCTCGCCGCGGCCGCCGTCGTCGCGCTCGCGGCCGGCGCCGGCGTCGTCGCCGCGCAGCCCGCCGCCACCCGCGCCGCCCGCATCGCCGCCGGCGGCGCGCCCAACGGCCTGCCGATCGCGACGCCTTCCCCGTCGACGGCTCCGCCCGTTCCGCCGCCGCGCGTCGCCGGCAGCACGCCCGCCGCGCCCGTGCCCGGCTCGTGCTCCCCCGACGACGTCGTCCTCTCGGCCACGGGCGGCGAGGGGGCCCTCGGTCACCGCGCGCTCACGCTCGTGCTCGTCAACCGGTCCGCCGGATCGTGCGTCGTCGACGGATATCCGGACGTCGCCTTCGCGGACGCCGACGGTCACGACCTCGGCGTCACGGTGCGACCCGGCGCCTCCTACCTCGCCGCCGACCCGGGACCGCGGCCGGTGTCCCTCGCCCCGGGCGCGGCGGCGGAGGCGCACCTCGCGTGGGACGCGACGGGCGCGCGGGCGGGAACGGCGGCGAGCGCCTGGGTCGCGCCCTACGCGGGCGCGTCCCGGACGCCGCTTCCCGTCGCCTCCGACATCACGGGCGCGTCCGCGGTGACCGTCACGGCGTGGGCGACGACGACCGTGAGCGGATGATGGGTTCTTCTGCAGGGCGCGGTAGGGGGTCCGGCCAGGGCCGCCTCCATGCGCATCGCAGGCATCGGTCCGCTGGCCTCCCCGTCGACGACGTTCCGTCACACGAAATGTCGTCAACCTGCCGTTGGGCGCCCGCGGCCAGCGCGGCACAGGTTCTCTTCGCGGCCCCCTCCGTCCACAATAGGTCGAGCGGCGTCCCGCGCCCGCGAGGGCGTCGCAGGCGGAGCGGACGGCACGATGCGACGGGCACGGCGGAGGAGGAGGGGACAGTGGCGGACGCGGCAGAGCCGAGACGTGGATCGTCCTTCTGCGGAGCGTCAACCTCGGGAACCGGAACAAGGTCTCCATGCCCGCGCTGCGGGACCGCTTGCGCGATCGCGGCCTCCCCGGCTGCGAGACCTATCTGCAGAGCGGCAACCTCGTCGTGCGCAGCGCGCGTCACCGCGACGCGATCGCGCTCCTCGTCGAGACCGCGCTCCGCGAGGACCTCGGCGTCGAGACGACGGCGATCGTGCGATCGGAGCACGAGTGGCGCGCGGTGCTCGCGGCGAACCCATTCGCCGGCTCGTCGACGCTCGTGCAGGTCGTGCTGCTGAGCGCGGTGCCCGACGCCGCGCGCGTCGAGGCCCTCGAGTCGGAGGACTGGGGCGACGATCGCGTCGCGGTCGTCGGCGACGCCGTCTACGTCGAGTACGCGGGCGGACGCGTGCACGCGAGCCGCGCCCAGCACGCGACGATCCTGCGCCGCCTCCGGGTCTCCGGCACGGCACGCACATGGGCGACCGTCGTCGGCGTGGCAAGGCTCGCCGGCCTCGACACGGCAGCCCCGGGCACGGCGTGACGCGGCGCAGCGCGGCGGCGAGGGCGCCGCGCTCCGGCTAGCTGACGAGCGCCTCGAGCTCGGCGAGGATGAGGCGGGTCGACCGCAGCGGATCGGTCAGCGCGCTGCCCATGACGACCGCGCTCGCGCCCTCCGCGAGCGCCTGCGCGACCTGGGCCGCCGTGCGATAGCGTCCCTCGGCGACGACGGGGACAGCGACCTCGCGCGCGAGGTCCGCCACGAGCGCGAGGTCCGGCCCGAAGGCTCCGCTCGCCCGCATCGTCCCGCGCGTCGCATCCGTGTAGCCGGAGAGCGTAGACGCGACCGCGTCCGCTCCCGCCCGATCCGCGCGCCGCCCCGCCTCCGCCGTGTCGACGTCGGCGAGCACGGCCACGCCGATCTCGTCCCGGATCCTCGCGATGAGGTCCTCCAGGCTCTCCGGATACGGCCGGGGACGCATCGTCGCGTCGATCGCGATCGCGTCCGCTCCCGCGTCGGCGAGCGCGCGAGCGAGCGACGACGCGGGCGTGATCCACTGCGCGCCCGTGTCGTCGAGCACCTTGTAGAGCCCGATCACGGGAACGGCGACGCGCGCCTTGATCGCCGCGACGTCGGCGGGACCGTTCGCGCGGATCGCGCACGCGCCCCCGTGCACGGCCGCGTCGGCGATCGCCGCCATGATGCCGGGGTCTCGCAGGGGCGACCCCTCGGCCGCCTGGCACGAGACGATCAGCGGGCCGCCGAGGGTCGAGAAGTGGAACATGGATCACACCTGCCGTGAGTCTCGCTGTCGGTGGGATCCGTCGAGGTCCACCTGGAACTGATATCGATCGCCGCGATAGAGGCTGCGCACCGCCTCCACTCGGCGCCCGTCCTGCATCCACGTCACGCGCTCGACGAGGATCGCCGGGCTCAACGGCGCGACGGCGAGCAGCGCGGCCTCCTCGTCGTCGAGCACGGTCGCCTCCATCGTCTGCGAGCCAGAGGCGATCTCGATCCCGTAGCGGCGCGAGAGCGTCGTATAGAGCGAGTCGTTGCCGAGGAGCTCGGGATCGAATCCGGGGATGAGCGCCTCCGGGATCGTGACGTCCTCGAGCGCCATGGGCTCGCCGTCCGCGAGCCGCAGCCGTCGCATCGTCAGGACCGGGTCACCGGGGCTGATCTGCAGGCGCGCGCCCATGCGTGCGCCGGCCGCACGCGAGCGATGGGAGATGAGCCGCGACGAGCTCGACATGCGTCGCGCCCGCATGTCCTCCGAGAACGACTGCACGCGGAAGGTCTGCGTGAGCTTGGGACGCGCGACGAACGTCCCGCTGCCCTGCCGCCGTACGAGCAGGCCGTCGTCGGCGAGATCGTCGAGGGCTCGCCGCAGTGTCTCACGTGCCACGCCGAACCGCTCACCGAGCACGCGCTCCGAGGGGAGCTGCTCGCCCTGCGGCAGCTCCTCGATGAGGGCGAGCAGGCGCTGCCGCACGAGGTCGCCCTTCGAGGTCGTCATCCGTCTGCCCTCCACCACCGTGCCGACACCACGCCGACCTACATTTCCTACCGCACTATATCCCGGTGGTCTAGTCCAAATCTCATTGCCGTCGACTTGCTCGATCGCGCTGCCGCGTGGTCTATTGACAGGGGTGCTGTCGCCGTGTTGGCTATTCCGACATCGGCAGGGCTAGACCACTATGAGCCCCAACAGAAGCTCCATGACTAGACGAGTCGCCCTGCACCATCGAGCAACGCATCACCGACACGAGAGAAGAGCATGATGAGGAAACGCAGGATCGCCGCCGCGGCGCTCGCCATGGGCACCGTCGCCGCTCTGCTCGCCGGGTGCGCCTCCGGCGGCTCGGGGTCCTCCGGCGGGGTCACGACCGTCAACATGGTCCTGTGGCCCGGCCCGGAGGGCGACGCGATGCAGAAGGTCGTCGACGCCTGGAACGCGGACCAGGGCGTCAAGGACAAGGTCAAGGTCAAGATGGTCCTGCTCAGCCGCGACGACACGTTCTCGCGCGAGACCACGGAGATCAGCGCGCGCTCGTCGAGCGAGGACATCTACTTCGTCGCGAGCTACAACGTGAACTACTACCAGGCCGGTCTCGACCCCATCGACGATGTCGGCATCACAGACAGCGACTACTTCACGCCGGTCGTCGAGGGGCTCAAGATCGGCGGCAAGCAATACGCGCTGCCGCTGGACGTGAGCAATCACTTCCTCTACTACCGCAAGGACCTCATCGACCGGCTCCTCTCCGACGACGCCCAGAGAGCCGCCTACCGGCAGGTGAGCCAGAAGGTGCTCGGCGAGGCCCGCGATCCGAAGGACCCCGCGGACTGGGACGTCGACGACTACCTCGCGATGGCGGCGTACTTCTCCAAGTCCGCCAACCCCGGCTCTCCGACGACCTACGGCACGGCCCTCCAGCTGAAGACCTCCGTCTTCAACATCACCCTGTGGGACGACCTGCTGTGGGGCCTCGGCGGCGGATGGACGACGAAGAGCGGGAAGGCCGACCTCACGTCGCCGCAGGCGAAGAAGGCCATGGACGTCTACCGCACGATCTACGAGAACAAGTGGACCTCGCCGGACGCCGCGCAGGCCGAGTACGCGGAGACGAACTCCGCGCTCGAATCCGGCGACGTCGCCTTCGCGATGCAATGGTCGTCCGCGTACTCCGAGCTCACCGATCCCACGAAGGCACCCAAGGTCGCGCACACGATCGCCGTCGCGCCCGAGCCGGGCGACCCGCACTCGACGCACGTACACGCGCTCGCCGTCGCGCTCAACAAGTACTCGAAGAACAAGGACGCGGCGAAGACCTGGCTGAAGTACCTCGCCACGCCCGAGGCGATGACCGCATACGCCAAGGCCGGCGGCATCCCCTCGATGCCGAAGGTGCTCGCGGACAACGTCGACGTCAACGCGGCGTTCACGCCCATCGCGGACCAGGTGGGCAAGTACGGCTACACGCCGCCGCTCTTCACGGGCACGTTCGACGCCATGACCCAGCTCACCGAGGCGCTCAACCCCGGCTGGGTCGGGATCTCCCCCGTCGACGAGGTGCTCGGCGACGCGAACACGAAGCTGCAATCCCAGCTCGACAAGCGGAAGTAGCGCGTCGCCCCATGATCTCGAGCACGATCGGCGCCGCGGCGCCGCGGTCCCGCCGCCCCGCGGGGACGCGGCGGCGCGGCGCCCCCCGGGGGGCCGCCCGCTGGGCGCTCTCGGCGCCACTGCTGATCTTCCTCGCGCTCTTCGCCGTCATCCCCACCGGATACGGCGTGTGGGTCGCGCTCACCGACCAGACCGTGCTGAGCACCGACGTGCGCTTCGTCGGCCTGGAGAACTTCGCCGCCGTCCTCGCGGACAAGGCGTTCTGGTCCTCCCTGTGGTTCACCGCCTGGTACACCGTGCTCACCACCGCGATCACGCTCGCGACGGGGCTGGGAGTGGCGCTGCTCGTCAACCGGCGCTTCCCGGGCAAGCGCGCGCTCTTCACGATCGTCCTGCTGCCGATCATGATCGCGCCCGCTCTCATGGGACTCATGTTCCGGCTCGCCCTCAACGGGGACACGGGCGTCATTCCCGCCGTGCTCCGCTCCCTCGGCATGCAGGTGAGCCTGTTCGATCCGCACGCGGTCGCCGCGCTCCTCGTGGTGCTCGAGGTCGTCCAATGGACCCCGTTCACCTTCCTCATCATCTACTCGGGGCTCCAGGCGCTCCCCGCCGAGCTCTACGAGGCCGCCGCGCTCGACGGCGCAAGCCGGTGGCAGGCGTTCGTCGACGTGACGCTGCCCCTCCTGCGGCCCGTCCTGTTCGCGGCAGGCTTCCTGCGCGGCGTCGACGCGCTGCGCACCTTCGACGTCATCTACGTGCTGACGGGGGGTGGACCGGGGACGGTGACGACGACGCTCAGCATCTACGTCTACAAGCAGGCCTTCGTGTCGGGCTCGTTCGGCCTCGCCGCGGCGGCCGCGGTCCTCGTCATGATCATCATCGTGCCGCTCGTGCCGCTTCTCATCAGTCGCGTCGTCGTCCAGCCGGGAGACGCCGCGTGACGGCCGCGACGACGCGCCGCCGCCGCTCCCGTGGTCGCGGCCTGCCCGCTCGCGTCGGCACGACCGTGCTCGTGTCACTCATCGCGCTCGTCGTGAACATCCCCTTCATCACCGCGATCCTCACGAGCTTCAAGACGACCGCGGGGATCAGCGAGCCGCTCACGCCGCCCATCGGCGGAGCCGCGACCCTCGAGCACTATCGGAACGCGCTTTACGCGGCCGGGTACGACTTCGGCTCCTACTTCCTCAACAGCACGATCATCGCCGTGTGCGCCGTCGTCCTCGTGCTCGCGATCGCGATCCCCGCCGCATACGCGATCGTGCGGCTCGGGCTCGCCGGTCGCTGGCTCCTCAACGGCGTCGCGGGGCTGCGCCTGCTCCCCGCGATCTTCTTCGTGCTCCCGCTGTTCCTCATGTTCCAGAACCTCGGGCTCATCGACACGCTGTGGGCGATGATCATCGTCGACACGTTCCTCAACCTGCCGATCGTCATGGTGCTCGTGAGCCGCGCGATCGCAGAGCTGCCGATCGAGATCGAGGAGGCCGCGCAGCTCGACGGCGCCTCCTCCTTCCGCACGCTCGTCGCGCTCGTGACGCCGCTGCTCGCCCCGACCCTCGTCGCCGCGGGGACCATCACATTCCTCTTCACGTGGAACTACTACCTCTTCGCCGTCGTCATGACCACGACGCAGGCGCGCACGATCGTCGCGGGCGCGACGAACTTCATCACGAGCTTCGGCGTGCTCTGGGGCGACATCTCAGCCGTCACCGTGCTGTCGGTCGCCGTGCCCGTCGTGCTCTCGGTCTTCGCCCAGCGCTACCTCGTGCAGGGGCTCGCGGCGGGAGCCACCAAGTGAACGGCACGAGCCGGAGGAGGAGCCGATGACCGAGGAACGGCTGCAGGGACGCGTGGCGATCGTCACGGGTGGCGGAAGCGGCATCGGCCGCGCCATAGCGCTCGAGCTCGCTCGAGCGGGGGCGCGCGTCGCGATCGCCGGACGCCGGGCCGACGCGCTCGAGCAGACGGTCGCGCTCGCGGGAGACGCCGAGCTGCTCGCCGTGCCGGCCGACGTCCGCGACCCCGACGCGCGGGAGAGACTCATCGCCACGACCGTCGACCGCCTCGGCTCACTCGACGTGCTCGTGAACAACGCCGGAGTCACGGCGATCTCGCCGCTGCTCGACTACACCGTCGAGGAATGGCGCGCCGTGCACGAGACCCACTCGGAGGCGACGTTCTTCCTGACCCAGGCCGCCGTGCCCGCGCTGCGCTCCTCCGACCAGGCGCGCGTCGTGAACATCGGGTCCGTCTACGGCTCGCTCGGCATCAACAACGACCACTACGGCGACGCGCTGCCGTGGGATGCGCCGGGCGGACGCGGACCCGTGCGCGAGTTCGCATACGCGGCGACCAAGGGGGCCGTGCTGCAGCTCACGCGCGAGCTCGCGACCGCGCTCGGACGATGGGGCATCACCGTGAACGCGGTCACGCCCGGCATGATCCCCGTCGACGCGATCCCCATGGCGGACGTGACGCGTGCGCGCCTCTCCGCCGCGACACCGCTCGGTCGCGTGGGACGTCCCGAAGAGATCGCCGATGTCGTGCGGTTCGTGGCGAGCGCACGATCCGCGTTCATGACGGGTGCGGAGATCAGGGTCGACGGCGGATGGTCGATCTGGTGACCGGCACGGTCGAAAGCGGAGGAACGGGCATGGGCGCGACGAGCGTCGGCATCGCAGTCGTCGGGCTCGGTGCGATCGGGCAGGAGCACCTCGCGGTCTACCGTGCGCTTCCCGGCGTGCGCGTGGCGGCGGTCGCCGACTTCGACGGCGACCGCGCTCGGACGCACGGCGACGCCCTCGGCGTACCCGCCTACCGCGACGTCGCCGAAGTGCTCGCGGCCCGCGACGTCGACGCCGTGAGCCTGTGCACGCCCGACCAGCTCCACTTCGAGGACGCGCGCGCCGTGCTCGGCGCCGGCCGGCACCTCCTGCTCGAGAAGCCCATCGCGACGACCGTCGAGGAGGCGGACGAGCTCGTGCGCGTCGCCGAGGCCGCCGCCCTCGTCGCGCTGCCCGGCCACGTGCTCCACTTCGACGGGCGGTACGTGACCGCACGCGACCATGTCGCCTCGGGCGCGCTCGGCGACGTCGTCCACGGCTACGTGCGCAGGGACAACAAGACGAGCGTCGCCGAGCGCGTGCGCGGGCGCACGTCCGTGACGTACTTCCTCGGCGTACACGACATCGAGATCGTCACGTGGATCACGGGACGGCGCGTCGTCGAGGTGCAGGCGATGCAGACCGGCCACCGCACGCCCGACGGCGCGCAGGCGGTCGCCACGCTCGCCGCCCTGCGGCTCGACAACGGCGCGGTCGTGCAGCTCGAGGCGGCCTGGGGGCTGCCGGAGACGCATCCGTCCGATCTCGACGCGCGCTTGCGCCTCGTCGGGACCCGCGGCGAGCTCGCGATCGACATCCTCGAGCAGGGCGTGCGCGTCGTGGGTGATCGCGTGGGGTTCCCCTTCCCCTCCGCCGCCCCGATCGAGGGGTCGCCACAGGGCGCCCTCGCGGAGGAGCTCCGCGCGTTCGTGCGCTGCATCCGCGAGGGGCTGCCCTCGCCCGTGCCCATGCGCGCGGCAGCCGACGCCGTGCGCGTCGCGGCGGCCATCGACGCGTCGGTCGCGCAGGACGCACCCGTGCGCGTCGAGTACCCTCCCGCGCCGTGACGACGCTCGTCTTCGACCAGGGCCAGACCTCCACGCGCGTCGTCGTCGAGCACGGCGAGGTCATCGAGTTGCCCGGTCGCTCGCCCGAGCTCCCCGTGGACGCGAACGTCGTGCGCCTCGTGCGCGAGGCGGCCGCGGCGTGGGGGTTCGCCGACGTCGCGCGCGTCGTCGGCGGCGCGACCGGCATGTTCGGGCGGCGCTGGGACCTCACGGCCGCCCTGCGCGAGCTCGCCGACCTCGGCACGCACGAGCTCGTCGTCGCCGACGACGGCGTCACCGGCTACCTGGGCGCGCTCGGTGACGCCGAGGGCGTCGTGCTCGCAGCGGGGACCGGCGTCGTCGCCGTCGGCTCCGGCCCGGCGGGGGTCGCGCGCGTCGACGGCTACGGCGCGATGCTCGGGGACGAGGGCTCAGGCTGGTGGGTCGGCCGTCGCGGCCTCATCGCAGCGCTCAGCGCGCGCGACGGACGAGCGGGCGGGTCGGAGGCCCTCGCGGCGGTGGCGGAGGCCCGCTGGGGGGACCTCGGCGCGCTTCCCTCCCTCGTGGCCGCCGCCGCCCGCCCGGCAGGCTTGGTCGCCTCGTTCGCCGAGCAGGTCGCCGACGTCGCACGACTCGGCGATCCTGTCGCGGCCGGGATCTGGCGGCTCGCGGGCGCGGCCCTCGGCGACGCCATTGCGGCCGCCGCCCGACGCGCGGGGCTGCGCGCAGACGTCCCCGTCGTCGTCACGGGCCGTCTCGGCGGTGCGCTCGACCTCTTCGGGGACGCTCTCCTCGACCGGCTCGCGAGCGCGGGGCTCGCGCTGCCTGTGACGGTCGCGGCGGCCTCCCCGCTCGACGGGGCACGCCGCCTCGCCGCCGACCCGGCCGCTCGGCAGCGGTGGCTCCCGCTCCTCTCGATCGCGTCTACCGCGGACCCGTAGCGGGTACGACCTCGCGGGGCCGGGCATCAGCGCTCCCCGTCGGCAGGCGCGGCGCCGCGGCGATGTGCCCGCGCGACGTGCTCGTGCGCGCGCCCGGCGGCGAGCTACTCGAGCGGCGGTGCGAGCCGCGGCGACCGCTCGAGCACCCCGCGACGCCAGGTCGCGATCGTGAGCGGCACCCCCGGGCGATAGGGGATGTGCGCGACCGAGGGCGCGTCGAGCAGCTGGAGGTCGGCGGGGCCGCCGACGCGCAGCGTGCCGACGGCGTCGGGGCCGCGGTCGAGACCGAGCGCCCTCGCACCGCCCGTCGTCGCGGCGGCGAGGGCCTCCTCGAGGCTCAAGCGATGCTGCAGCACGGCCGTCGCGACGCAGAACTGCATGGACGTCGTGTACGAGGTGCCGGGGTTGCAGTTGGACGCGATCGCGAGCGCGACGCCCGCGTCGGCGAGCAGCCGCGCGGGGGCGAGCGCCTCGCGTGTCGACAGGTCGGCGCCGGGCAGGATCGTCGCGACCGTCCCGGAGCCGGCGAGGGCGTCGACGTCGGCGGCCGAGAGATGGTTGACGTGGTCGACGCTCGCGGCGCCGAGCTCGACGGCGAGACGCACGCCGCCGGACTCGCCGAGCTGGTTGCCGTGCACCGTGAGCGCGAGCCCCGCCGCGCGTCCGGCGAGGAGCACCTCGCGGGACTCGTCGACGTCGAAGGCGCCCGCCTCGCAGAACACGTCGACGAAGTGCACGTGCGGGGCGACCGCGGCGAGCATGGGGCCGGTGACGAGGTCGAGGTACTCCCGGCGGTCGAGGCCCGGGGGCACGAGGTGCGCGCCGAGGAAGGTCACGACATCGGCGACCTCCGCGCCCACGCGCGCGAGCCGCGCCTCGGTCTCCACGTCGAGGCCGTAGCCCGTCTTCGCCTCGATCGTCGTCGTGCCGCCCGCCGCCGCCTCCGCGCGCAGGCGCCGGGCGCCCGCGCGCAGCTCGGCCTCGCTCGCGGCTCGCGTGGCGGCGACCGTCGTCATGATGCCGCCCGCGGCATACGGACGACCCGCCATGCGCTCCGCGAACTCCGCCGAGCGATCGCCCGCGAACACGAGGTGGGTGTGCGAGTCGACCCACCCCGGCAGCACAGCGCGTCCGTGCACGTCGAGGGAGGCGTCCGCGGCGGGAGCGGAGGACGCCGGTCCGATCCACGCGATGCGATCGCCCTCGATCACGAGCGCGGCCGCGTGCGACGTGCCGAGCTCCGGATCCTGAGTGGTCAGCTCGCCGATGCCCGTGATGAGCCGGCTCGGAGCCGTGTCGTCCATGGGATCACATCCTCGCGCGCAGGGCGCCGAGGGACGAGACGAGCAACGCCGCGGGCGAGCGGCCGTCGGCGAGGCGCCCGCCCTCGGCCACGAGCCGGCCCCCCACGAGCACGCGCGTGACGTCCGCGGCCGTCGCGACGAGGGGCAGCTGCGCGAGCTCCGCGCCGGCCGTGCGCGCCGACCCGGCGTCGACCTCGATGAGGTCCGCGGGCGCGCCCACGACGAGCCCGCCCGGCGAGCCGAGCGCGCGATAGCCGCCCGCCGAGCGCGCCGCGTCGAGCTCGGCGGGCGTGAGGCGCCCCCGGCTGCGGCTGCGCAGGCGCTCCCCCGCCTCGAGGCCGCGCACCTCGAGGAAGGGGTCGACGACGGCGTTCTGATCGCTCCCGAGGGCGAGGGCCGCCCCCGCGTCGGCCAGCTCCCGAGCGGGCCCGATGCCGTCGCCGAGGTCCGCCTCCGTGCTCGGGCACAGCACCGCGGTCACGTGCGCCGCACCGAGCAGGGCGAGGTCCTGCTCCGTCAGGTGCGTCGCGTGCACGACCGACAGGCGCGGCGAGAGCGCGCCCGCGTCGGCGAGCAGACGCGTCGGCGTGGCCCCGTAGCGGGCGAGGGCCTGCTCGTTCTCGGCGGGCTGCTCCGAGAGGTGGACGTGCAGCGGCACGTGCTCGGGCAGGGCTGCCGCGATGACCCCGATCGCCTCGGGGGGCACGGCTCGCACCGAGTGCACGGCCGCGCCGATCGTGACGGTCTCGTCGGCGAGCGCGGCGAGCGCGTGCCAGCGCTCGAGCCAGCGCTCGACCGTCCCGTCGCCGAAGCGCAGCTGGGCGGGCGCGAGCGGCTCGCCGGGAGCGCCCTCGAGGTAGCACGCGTCGAGCAGGGTCAGGCGGATGCCCGCCGAGCGCGCCGCGGCGGCGAGCGCGGCTCCGACGGCGTTCGGGTCCGCGTAGGGCACCCCGCCGGGCGCGTGGTGCACGTAGTGGAACTCGGCGACGCCCGTCCAGCCCGCTGCGACCATCTCTGCGAACACGGCCTCCGCGAGCGCGAAGTACGACTCGGGGTCGAGCACGCCGGCGACCCGGTACATCTCCTCGCGCCACGTCCAGAAGTCGCCTCCCCGGTCGTGCGTGCGGCCGCGCAGCGCGCGATGGAACGCGTGCGAGTGGGCGTTGCCGCCGCCGGCGAGCACGGTGCCGAGGCGCACGGCGTCCGGCGGCGCGTCGGCGCCCGCCGCGAGCGCGGCGATGCGCCCCCCGTCGTCGACCTCGACGAGCACCCGCGCGCGCTCCTCGCCCGCCACGAGCGCGCGCTGCGCGAACAGCGCCCTCACGCGGCGCCCCGCAGCCGGGAGCGCAGCACCGCCTCGAGCGCGTCGACGCCCGCCGCGCAGTCCTCCGCGCTCGCGAACTCCTCGGGGGCGTGCGAGACGCCCGTGGGGTTGCGCACGAAGAGCATGGCCGTCGGCACGAGCGGGGCGAGCACGCCCGCGTCGTGGCCCGCGCCCGTCGCGAGCACGGGCGGCCCGCCGAGCGCGGCCGCGAGCTCGGCGCGCGGCGACGGCGCGAACTCGACCCTGTCGGCCCAGGACTCCTCGACGAGCTCGACCGTGCAGCCCCGCTCCGCTGCGGCCGCGGCCGCGCAGTCGGCGATCTCGGCGACGAGGGCGCGCGTCGTCGCGTCGTCCTCGGCGCGCGCGTCGAGCATGACGTCGACGCGGCTCGCGATGACGTTCGTGCCGCCGGGGACGGCGGTGACGCGGCCGACGGTCGCCCGGGACCCCGGGTGCGCCGCTGCGAGCTCCGGGACACGGGCGATGAGGGCGCCCGCGACGACCATGGGATCGCGCCGGTCGCCCATGGGCGTCGCGCCGGCGTGGTTGCCCTGCCCGCGCACGATGAGGCGCCAGCGGCCGTGCGCGAGGATGCCCGCCGCGAGCCCGATCGGCGCGCCGAGGTCGACGAGCCCGCGGCCCTGCTCGACGTGCAGCTCGACGAAGAGGCCGATGCGGCCGAGGGCCTGCTCGTCGCGGCCGACATGGGCGGGATCGACGCCCGCGCCCGCGAGAACCTCAGCGAGGTCGTGGCCCTCGGCGTCGACGAGCCGCAGCGCGCGCTCCGGCGCGATGCCGCCCGTAAGCAGGCGCGAGCCGAGGCACGCGACGCCGAAGCGCGACCCCTCCTCCTCCGCGAACACGACGACGGCGACCGGTCGGCCGGGCGACGCCCCGGACGCGATGAGCCGCTCGAGCGCGTCGAGCGCGCTCACGACCCCGAGCGGGCCGTCGAACGCCCCGCCGCCGGGCACCGAGTCGAGATGACTGCCCGTGACGAGCGCGTCGGGGCCGGGAGCGCCCCACCACGCCCACAGGTTGCCGTTCCGGTCGCGCTCCACGTCGAGCCCGATCCGGCTCGCGCGCTCGACGAACCACTCGCGCAGCGTGCGGTCGGCGTCGTCGAAGAGGTGCCGCGAATAGCCCCCGCGCACGGCGTCGCGCCCGACGTCGGCGAGCGTCGCGAGGCCCGGGAGACTCGTCGCGCCGGAGTCGCTCACGCTCCCCCCTCGAGCATGGGCACGCGCAGGCCGCGCTCCCGCGCGACCTCCGCCGCGTGCTCGTAGCCCGCGTCGACGTGGCGCATGACGCCCGTGCCGGGGTCGTTCGTGAGCACGCGCTCGAGCTTGCGGGCGGCGAGCTCCGTGCCGTCCGCGACGATGACCTGCCCCGCATGCAGCGACCGGCCGATGCCGACGCCGCCGCCGTGGTGGATCGACACCCACGTCGCGCCCGAGGCCGTGTTGAGCAGCGCGTTGAGCAGGGGCCAGTCGGCGATCGCGTCCGATCCGTCCCTCATCGACTCCGTCTCGCGGTACGGGGAGGCGACCGAGCCCGAGTCCAGATGGTCGCGCCCGATGACGATGGGCGCCTTGACCCTCCCGGTGGCGACGAGCTCGTTGAACCGCAGGCCCGCGAGGTGGCGCTCCTGGTAGCCGAGCCAGCAGATGCGCGCCGGGAGCCCCTCGAAGCGCACCTTCTCGCTCGCCTTGGTGATCCAGCGCCGCAGCGACTCGTCGTGTGGGAAGAGCTCGAGGATCGCGCGGTCGGTCTCGCGGATGTCGTCGGGGTCGCCCGAGAGCGCGGCCCAGCGGAACGGGCCCTTGCCCTCCTCGAACAGGGGGCGGATGGAGGCCGGCACGAACCCCGGGAACGCGAACGCGTTCTCGAACCCGCCCAGCAGGGCGCCCTGGCGCAGCGAGTTGCCGTAGTCGAAGACCTCGGCGCCCCGCTCCTGGAAGCCCACCATGGCCTCGACGTGCTTGGCCATCGAGCGCTGCGCACGCTCCGTGAACCCCGCGGGGTCGGCCGCCGCGGCCGCCTTCCACTCCGCCACGGAGACGTCCTCGGGCAGGTAGGCGAGCGGGTCGTGGGCGCTCGTCTGGTCGGTCACGATGTCGATGCGCACGTCGTCGCGCTGCAGGAACTCGGGCACGAGCACGGCGCAGTTGCCGACGAGGCCGATCGAGAGCGGCCGGCCCTCCGCCTGGGCGGCCGTCGCGCGCGCGATCGCGTCGTCGATGCCGCTCGCGAGCTCGTCGAGATAGCCGTGGGCGATGCGGCGCTCGAGGCGCGTCACGTCCACGTCCACGACGATCACGACTCCGTCGTTGAGGGTGACCGCAAGCGGCTGCGCGCCCCCCATGCCGCCCGCGCCGCCCGTGAGGGTGATCGTGCCGCGCAGCGACCCGCCGAACCTCTTCCGCGCGATCGCGGCGAAGCACTCGTAGGTGCCCTGCAGGATGCCCTGCGTGCCGATGTAGATCCACGAGCCCGCCGTCATCTGGCCGTACATCGTGAGCCCGAGCGCCTCGAGGCGCCGGAACTCGGGCCACGTCGCCCAGTCGCCGACGAGGTTGGAGTTGGCGATGAGCACGCGCGGCGCCCACTCGTGGGTGCGGAAGACGCCGACGGGCTTGCCGGACTGCACGAGCAGGGTCTCGTCCGGCTCGAGGTCGCGCAGGGTGCGCACGATCGCGTCGAACGCCTCCCAGCTGCGCGCGGCGCGGCCCGACCCGCCGTAGACGACGAGGTCCTCCGGGCGCTCGGCGACCTCGGGGTCGAGGTTGTTCATGAGCATGCGCAGCGGCGCCTCGGTCTGCCAGCTCTTGGCGCTCAGCTCGGTGCCACGTGGGGCGCGCACGGCTCGACGGGGGAGATCGGTTGTGCTCATGCCTCCATCTCAGCGATCCGCCCGTCGTCGCGGGGGGCCGGGACAGGGGCGTCCGTCTCGCATATGGGACAATTAACGCACTCGCAATCGTCTGGGCGTACTCCTTGCAGAACGACTCGCCACCCGCGGCACACCACGCGCTGCGCATCCTGAGCTACCTCGCGGCGCAGCGCGGACCCGTGCCGGCCGCGACCGTCGCATCCGCGCTGGGGCTGCCGCGCTCGTCCGCCTACCGCGTGCTGTCCGCGCTCGTCGAGCACGGCTACGCGCTGCACTACCCCGAGGCGCGCCGGTACGGGCTCGGGTACGCGGCGTTCGAGCTGAGCTCGGGCTTCTCGCGCCAGGAGCCGCTCACGCGGCTCGGCCGGCCGATCCTCGCCGCGCTCGTCGAACGCGTGGGCGAGACCGCGCACCTCACCGTGCTGCTGGGCACCGATGTCGTCTACCTCGTCGAGGAGCAGGCGCGCCACCGCCCGCCGCTCGTGACGGGCGTCGGCGTGCGCCTGCCGAGCTACGCGACGGCAAGCGGTCGCGCGCTGCTCGCGTCGCTGCCGCAGACGCAGCTGCACGCGCTCTTCTCGGCGCCCGACGCCTTCGCGGCGGCCGCCGCACCCGGCTACTCGTTCTCGCGCCTGCGCCGCGAGCTGCGGCAGGTACGGCAGGACGGCTACGCCGCCGAGGACGGCGAGGTCACCCCCGGCTTCGCCTCGGTCTCGGTCGCGATCCGCGATCGCGCCGGATGGCCCGCCGCGGGCATCACGGTCACCTACCGTCGGGAGGACGTCGGCGACGCCGCCCGCGCCGCGATCATCGAGGCCCTGCAGCGCCACGCCGTCGAGCTCTCGCACCGCATCCGCGGCTCGATGGCCGAGCCGGGCCGCTGACGCCGCGAGCGTCGCGCCCCCGGGGCGACGCCGGCGGTGCGGCCTGTGGCAGCGACGACCTCACACGAGCTCGGCGGCCCCGCGCGCGACCTCGAGCAGCCGGCCGCTCTGGACGAGCGCGACGGCGGCGGCGATGTCGTGCGCGAGGAAGCGGTCCGGCGCCGCACCCGGCACGACCGCGCGCAGCTCGTCGACGACGGCCTGTGCGAGCGGCCCGGGCCGCTCGGGCGTGCGCAGCTCGATCGCGCGCGCGGCGGTGAGGATCTCGATCGCGACGACCCGCTGGGCGCCGTCGATCGCGCGGCGCAGCTTGCGCGCGGCCGCCCATCCCATCGAGACGTGGTCCTCCTGCATCGCGGAGGTGGGGATCGAGTCGACGGAGGCGGGCACGGCGAGCCGCTTGAGCTCGGAGACGATCCCCGCCTGCGTGTACTGCGCGATCATGTGCCCGGAGTCGACGCCCGGATCGTGGGCGAGAAAGGGCGGCAGCCCGTGGCTGCGGGCGACGTCGAGCATCCGGTCGCTGCGGCGCTCGGAGATGGAGGCGAGGTCGGCGACGGCGATCGCCGCGAAGTCCAGCACATAGCCGACGGGGGCGCCGTGGAAGTTCCCGTTCGACTCGACGCGGCCGTCGGGCGTCACGACCGGGTTGTCGACGGCGGAGGCGAGCTCGCGCCCCGCGACGAGCGCGGCATGCGCGAGGGTGTCGCGCACGGCGCCGTGCACCTGCGGCGCGCAGCGCAACGAGTAGGCGTCCTGCACGCGCGTGAAGCCCGCGCCGTGGTGGGCCGCGACGATGCCGCTGCCGGCGAGCGCCGACCGCATGTTCGCGGCCGAGGCCGCCTGCCCCGGATGCGGCCGCAGTGCCTGCAGGTCCGCGGCGAAGACGGCGTCCGTGCCCTGCAGCGCCTCGATCGACATGGCCGCGGCGACGTCGGCGACCGTCACGAGCGCGGTCAGGTCGTGCAGCGCGAGCACGAGCATCCCGAGCATGCCGTCGGTGCCGTTGATGAGCGCGAGCCCCTCCTTCTCCTTGAGCCGCAGCGGCGCGATGCCCGCGGCGGCGAGCGCGGCGCCGCCGTCGACGAGCACGCCCTCCGCGTCGCGCACGGTCCCCTCGCCCATCGCCGCGAGCGCGCAGTGCGCGAGGGGGGCGAGGTCGCCCGAGCAGCCGAGCGAGCCGTACTCCCCGACGACGGGCGTGATGCCCGCGTTGAGCACGGCCGCGTACGTCTGCGCGACCTCGGGCCGCACGCCCGTGCGGCCGGTCGCAAGCGTGGAGAGCCGCAGCAGCATGAGCGCGCGCACGACCTCGCGCTCGACCTCGGCGCCGCTCGAGGCCGCGTGGCTGCGCACGAGCGAGGCCTGCAGCTGCTCACGGCTCTCGACGGGGATCGAGGTCGTCGCGAGCGCGCCGAACCCGGTCGAGACGCCGTAGTGGGGCCTGCTGTCGCTCGCGAGCCTCTCGATGACGGCGCGCGAGCGGCCCATCTCGGCGAGGGCGTCGGGGCTCACGGTGACGTGCGCGCCGTGTCGCGCGACGGCGACGACCTCGTCGAAGCGGAGGGCGCCGGTGCCGACGGTGACGGTGGCGGGGGTGGCGAGCGTGTCGGACGGCATGTGCGCTCCTCGGTGCTGGATGGCCGGTCGGTCGTGCGGCGGGCGGGCGATGACGGACGATGCGTCCGCGCCTCGCGCACGTCCCCTTCATCGTGCAGCGCGGCATCGGCGCGCCCATGGCAGCCGTGCTCGCTCCTGTCCGGCATGTCAGACACTCGGATGACGTCCGCCCCCTCGAGCATAGGCGCACCACGTGAAAACGTGATTTTACCCAGCGGTAACAATTGCTCCGTATTCTGGACGAGCACGGCCATCGACCCGAAGGAACGACACATGCCCGAGACCCCCGCAGAGCTCGTCGACGAGATGCGCGAGGCCGCGCGAGCGGCCCGGACGCACCGACCCGAGGAGGTCGCGCGGCTGTTCGCCGGGCAGGTCCCCGGTCGCCCCGGCGCGGGCGGCCAGTACTTCACGACGTTCGACACGGCGGCGGGCATGCTGCGCGACTACGCCGGCTACACGATCTACCCCGCGCTCGCCGCGCTCGCCGCGGGCCGCTGGGACCCCGCCACGACGTGGCAGGTGCTCGACGGGCTCGGCTCGCCGCACGCGAGCTTCCTCGGCTACTGCGGCTTCGACGCGGTCCGGGACTTCCACGCGCGACTGCTCGCCCTCGGCCCCGACGGCCTCGCCCCCGCGGACGCGGTCGAGGCCCTCTCCGCCTACAGCGCCTACGTCAACCGCGTGAACGCGTGGGTGCACCACGAGTTCCCGTGGAGCATCGGCGAGGGCTTCCGCTATCCCGACGACGGATGGACGCCCGAGCCCGTCGCCGAGCTCCGCGAGCCCGTGGCCGTCTCCGGCCCGCGCGTCACGCTCACGTGGCAGCCGCTTGACGTGACCGTGCACGCGACGCTCGCCCGCGATCAGAACCCGGCCCTCGTCGACGCGGTGCTCGCATCACTGCCGTTCACGGTGCTGCAGGACCACTCGGCCGTGTCGGGCGAGTCGGTGTTCGCCTGGACGCCGCTCGTCACGACCGTCGCCGCGCCCGTGCGCGAGCGCGTGTGCGACGCGCCGGTCGGCCGCCTGCGGTTCCAGCAGGCCACGGGACAGAAGCTCGTCGTCGCGTACGGCCGCACGACCGAGACGGGGCTCGCGCCCGTGCTCGGCCAGGTCGACGAGGCCGACCTCGGCGTGCTGCCCGCGGTCGGGGAGGCCGTCTTCGCGAGCACGTTCCGCACCAAGGACCCCATCTGGCTCACGGTCGAGCTCGAGAACCAGGTTCCCGCCGAATAGCAATTGAGTACCACCCTGCAACAACATTCCTGTCACCCCGTCTGAAAGGGCATCCCATGTCAGCCTCCTCGATCGCACGGCGGCTCCCCGTCGCCGTCGCCGCGGTGGCCGCGCTCTGCGCGGCGCTCACCGCATGCTCCGGCACCGCCTCGTCGTCGACGTCGCCGGGCGCGAGCCCGTCGGTCGACCCCGAGTGGGCGAAGATCCGCGCCGAGCTGCCCGCGAGCGTCCGCTCCCAGGGCGAGCTCACCGTCGGCACGTCGGCTGCCTACCCGCCGTTCGACTACTACGCGTCCGACAACAAGACGGTCATCGGCATCGACCCCGACCTCGCCTCCGCCGTCGGCGAGGTGCTCGGCATCAAGCTCACCTTCGTGGCCGCCGACTTCTCCTCCCTCATCCCCGGCATGGCCGCCGGGCGCTACGACCTCGTGTGGGCGGACGCGGGCGACAACCCCGCGCGGCAGCAGCAGGTCGACATCATCGACTACAACCGCAACACGAGCCTCTTCCTCACCTCCTCCGACACGAAGAAGGTGACCAAGAAGACGGACGTGTGCGGCAAGACGGTCGCGGTCGAGCAGGGCACGACCGAGGTCCAGTACATGCAGCAGCAGAGCACGGACTGCCAGGCCGCCGGCCTCGCCCCGGTGACGGTCAACCAATACCCCGGCCTGAACGACGCCGTGCTCGCGGTCAAGAGCGGGCGGGCCTATGCGACGATCGCGAACAACGCGACGATCGGCTACACCGCCAAGCAGTCCGGCGGCCAGCTCGTCGCGAGCGGTCCCACGTACTTCTCGACGCTCTGCGGCGTGCTGACGCCGAAGGGATCCCCGCTCACGAAGCCGCTGCAGAAGGCCCTGCAGCAGATCGTCGACGACGGGCGATACGCGAAGATCCTGAAGAAGTACGGTGCCGAGGCGGCGGCGATCGACACGATCACCGTCAACGGAACCCCCGCGACCCCGTCACCGACCACGACGGCGGGCTGAGTCCCGCAACGAGGAGTCTCGTCATGAGCAGCAGCCGCCCGACGACCCCCCTGCCCGTCGTCCGGAGGCGGCGTCTCGGCCGCGTGCCGGCGATGATCGTCGTGGTCCTCGTCGCCACGCTCATCGTCGCCGCGCTCGCGAGCAACCCGCGCTTCGAGTGGGGCGTCGTGGGCGAGTACCTGTTCTCGCCCTCGATCGTCCAGGGCGCGGGCGTGACCGTGGGCCTCACGGTCGTCGCGATGGCGATCGGCATCCTGCTCGGGATCGTCCTCGCCGTGATGCGACAGTCCGGGGGCGTGATCCTCTCCGCCGCCGCCGGGCTGTACATCTGGTTCTTCCGGGGCACCCCGCAGCTCGTGCAGCTCATCTTCTGGTACAACATCGGCGCGCTCTACCCGAAGCTCAGCCTCGGCGTCCCGTTCGGCCCGCAGTGGTTCTCGGTCGACGCGAACGACGTCGTGACGCCCCTCGCGACGGCGATCTTCGGTCTCGGCCTCAACGAGGCCGCGTACATGGCCGAGATCGTGCGCGCGGGCCTCACCGCGGTCGGGCCCGGCCAGCGGGAGGCCGCGGCCGCGCTCGGGCTCTCGCGCTGGCACTCGCTCACGCGCATCGTCCTGCCCCAGGCGATGCGCGTGATCGTGCCGCCGACGGGCAACCAGGTGATCAGCATGCTCAAGTCCACGTCCCTCGTCTCGGTGATCGCGCTCGCCGAGCTCCTCTACTCCGCGCAGAGCATCTACACGCGCACCTTCCAGACCATCCCGCTCCTCATCGTCGTGAGCCTGTGGTACCTCGCGATGACGACGGTGCTCACGCTCGGCCAACGGCAGCTCGAGCGGCGTCTCAACTCCGGAGCCCGCGGGCTCCGCCCGGCGGCGGCAGCGCCGCGACCCCATGAATGAAAGGCTGGCAATGTTCATCGTCGACGGCGCGTACAACGGTCTCACCGACATCCCCCTCTACCCCGACGCGGAGGGCCGGGAGGTCGTCGACCAGCTGCGCGATGCGGGAGTGCGGCTCCTCCACCAGTCGGTCGTCATCGACTACCACCCGACCGCGTTCCGCGCCGCCATCAAGCGCATGCTCGACCACGAGGCCCTCATCGAGACGATGCCGGACCGGCTCATGCGCGTGGACACCCCGGAGGACGCGCGACGCGCGATCGCGGAGGACAAGCTCGGGCTCGTGTACACCTTCCAGGGCGCGGACGCGATCGAGGACGACCTCGACAACCTCATCGTGCTGCACCGCCTCGGGCTGCGCGTGCTGCAGATCACGTACAACTCGCAGAACCGTCTCGGCTACGGCGGCTACGAGCCCGTCGACCGCGGTCTGACCTACTTCGGCACGATCACCGTCAAGGCGTGCAACTCGCTCGGCATCACCGTCGACCTCTCGCACGTCGGCGAGCGCACGGCCCTCGACGCGTGCGAGGCGAGCACAAGGCCGGTCATCGTCTCGCACTCCAACGCCGACGCGCTGTGCCACCACACGCGCAACGTGAGCGACACCCTCATCCGCGCGGTGGGCGAGACGGGCGGGCTCGTCGGCATCACCCCGCACTCGGTCTTCACCCAGCCCAAGTCGCAGGGATGGCCGACCGTGGAGGTCCTCCTGCGCCACCTCGACCACATGGTCGAGCTCGTCGGCGTCGACCACGTGGGCCTCTCGACCGATCGCTTCGCCTCGCCGAACGTGTACGCCGCGATGACCCGCAAGCGCGAGGACATCATGTTCGGCGACTTCTGGGGCGGCTACGACGTCTCGCAGAAGAACGTGCAGGGCTTCTCCGACTACGGCGACTGGCCCAGGATCCTCGAGGCCCTCTCCGCGCGCGGCTACTCGGACGAGGACGTCGCGAAGATCGCGGGAGAGAACTACCTGCGCATCTACGACAGCACCTGGGGCCGGCCATGACGACGCCCATGGTCGAGGCGTGGCACGTCTCGAAGCGGTTCGGCTCCCTCGTCGTGCTGCGGGATGTGAGCCTCGTCGTGCCGGAGGGCGAGGTGCACTGCATCATCGGCCCCTCCGGCTCCGGCAAGTCGACGTTCCTGCGCTGCGTGAACCATCTCGAGCAGATCGACGAGGGCGAGCTGCGCGTCGGCGGCGAGCTCGTCGGCTACGAGGAGCGCGACGGGCGACTGCACGAGCTGTCCTACCGCCAGACGGCCGCGCGCCGCTCCCGCATCGGCATGGTCTTCCAGCAGTTCAACCTCTTCCCGCACCTCACCGCGCTGCAGAACATCACGCTCGCCCCCTCGCTCGTGCGCCGGACGCCCGCGGCGCAGTCGCGGGAGCGCGCGATGCAGCTGCTCGAGCGCGTCGGGCTCGCCGATCGCGCGAACGCCTACCCCATGCAGCTCTCGGGCGGCCAGCAGCAGCGCGTGGCCATCGCGCGCGCCCTCGCGATGGATCCCGAGCTCATGCTCTTCGACGAGCCGACGAGCGCCCTCGACCCCGAGCTCGTCGGGGAGGTGCTGCAGGTCATGCGCGACCTCGCTCAGCAGGGGATGACGATGCTCGTCGTGACGCACGAGATGTCCTTCGCGCGCGACGTTGCCGATACGGTCATATTCATGGAAGGCGGTCGAGTGGTCGAGGCCGGCCCTCCCGACGAGGTCCTCGTGGCGCCGCGGGAGACGCGCACCCGCGAGTTCCTCGCGCGCGTGCTGCGATGAGCGGGGCCGAGCCGTCGGCCGCCGGCCGCACGGTCGAGCGCGCCCTCTCGCTTCTCGCGCTCGTGTGCGAGCGGGGTCAGGCGTCCCTCGTCGAGGCCGCGCGAGCACTCGACCTCTCGCCCTCGACGACGCTGCGCCTCCTGCGCACCCTCGAGACCCAGGAGTACGTGCGCCGCGACGAGAGCGGCGGCTACCGGCCGGGCGCGAAGACGATCCGGGTGGGCGCGCAGGCGCTCGGCCACGAGCGCGTCGTGGCCGCCGGCCGCGCCGAGCTCGACCGCATCGCGCTCGAGACCGGCGAGTCGGCCTACCTGAGCGTGCTCGGCCACGCGAGCACGGCCCTGTACGTCGCCATCGCCGAGGGGTCCCAGATGGTGCGCTACGTCAGCTGGGTGGGCCTCACGATCCCGGTCGAGGGCACGGCGGCCGGGCGCGCGCTCACGGGAGGGGTCCCGGCGGGCGGCTTCGCTGCCGTGCGAGGCGATCTGGACGCGCACGCCGTCGAGATCGCGGTGCCCGTGCTCGGCGCGGACGACTCGATCGAGGCCGCGCTCTCGGTCGTCATCCCGGTCAACCGCGTACGCGAGAGCACGGAGGGCGACGTCGGCGCCCTCCTCGTCGGCGCGGCGCAGCGCATCACGGAGCAGCTGCGGGCGCTCGAGCCCGCACGCGTCGGCGGGGCGAGCGAATGACCGGCGAGACGGAGCAGCCCTCGACGGGCCGCACGCGCACGGTGGATCGTGCGCTCGACGTGCTCGCGGTCGTGTGCGAGCGCGGCAGCGCGACGCTCAGCGAGATCGCACGGGAGACGGGGCTCTCGCCGAGCACGTGCGCCCGGCTGCTCAAGGTGCTCGACGCGCAGGAGTTCGTGCGACGTCACGAGGGCGTGTACCGCCCCGGCGCGCACATCATCCGCGTGGGCGCTCTCGCCCTCAGCAGCGCGAACATCGTCGCTGTCGGACAGGTCGAGCTCGACCGGATCGCCGCCGAGACGGGCGAGTCGGCCTACCTCAGCCTTCCCTCCCCGGGACGTCAGGCGATCCTCGCCGCGCTCGCCCACGGCACGCACCCCGTGCGGCACGTGAGCTGGGTCGGTCGCGCGGTGAGCCTCGACGGCACCGCGGTCGGCGCGGCGCTCCTGGGCGGGATAGGACGCCGCGGCTTCGCGAACCTCGTGCGCATCACCTCGCCCGACACGACCTCGATCGCCTCCCCCGTCCACTCGCACACGCGCGTCGTGGCGGCCCTCTCGGTCGTCGTGCCCGAGTTCCGCGCGACCCCCGACTACCTCGAGCGCGTCGGCACGATCGTCGCGGAGGCGGCCGACCGTCTCGCCGTGCGGCTCGGCGTCGAGCCCCTGCCGCAGCCGCGCGACGCTCTCGGGCCGGCGCGCTGAGGGCGCCCAGCCGGGAGCGCGCCGGCGCGTGCCGCGCGCGCGTCCGCGACGCCGGGCTCAGCCGGCGGGCGTGCCCGCGTTCGCCCGCTCGAGCCGGGACCTCAGCGCCGCGAGCGTCGTCGCGAGCTGCTCCCGTCGCGACGCGCTGACCGCCGTTCCCACGAGCTCCTCGAGGACCTCGTCGAACGTGCGCTCGGCGTCGGAGACGACGGCGGCCCCCGCCGCGGTGAGCTCGAGCAGGGACGAGCGACGATCCTCGGGGTTCGGCACGCGCCGCACGAGGCCCCGCGCCTCGAGCCGGTCGATCCCCTTGCTCGTGGCGCCGACGCCGACCGCGAAGCGGGTGGCGAGGTCGCCGACGCGGGAGCGCGGATGGTCACGAAGGTGGTGAAGGAACTCGAACTGGGACGCGAAGAGCCCGTGACGCGCCCTCAGCCGCTCGTTGACCGCGTTGTAGAGGCGCGTCTCGACGCGCACGAGGTCGTCGAAGACCCCCGCGAGGCTCACATCATGTTCCTGCATCCACATTCCTAGGCATATATAATGGATTCCGCGGAATGTATCCTAACGAGCGAAGGGCATACGCGTGAGCAGGGAACAACGCACGGCGGTCGACGAGCTCCTCCGGCGGCGACCGGACGGCCCTCCGCCGCGCTCCGTGGCCGAGATGCGGGACGGCTTCGCCGCATTCATGGCACTGTTCCCGATCCAGAGCGTGCGCACGACGGACATCGAGATCGGAGGCCGACCCGCGGTGCGCGTCGAGCCGCAGGGCGCGGGCAGGCCGGGGACGATCCTCTACTTCCACGGCGGGTCGTTCGTGCTCGGATCGCCGCGGACCGCGATGGGCCTCACGGCGAGCCTCGTCACGCGAACCGGATGCTCGGCGATCTCCCTCGACTACCGCCTCGCACCGGAGCACCCGTTCCCCGCGGCCATCGAGGACTGCGTCGCCGCCTACCGGGAGCTGCTCGAGAGCGGCGTCGCACCGGAGTCCGTCGTCTTCGCCGGCGACTCGGCCGGAGCCGGCCTCACCGTGACGGCGACGCTCGCCGCACGCTCCGCGGGCCTTCCGCTGCCGGCGGCGATCCTCGCCCTCTCCCCCGGTCTCGACCACACGCGCTCCGGCACGACCATGACGACGAAGGCGGGCGTCGATCCGCTCTTCACGCGCGCGGCGATGCAGCGCACGGGCGACATGTACCTCGCGGGGCAGGATCCGCGTCAGGAGCTCGCCGCGCCCGCGGTGCTCGCCGACCTCACGGGCTTCCCGCCGATCCTGCTGCAGGTCGGCACGAACGAGCTGCTGCTCGACGACTCGGTGCGCCTCGCCGAGCGCGCGCGCGACGCGGACGTGGACGTCATCCTCGACGTCACCGCGGGCGTCCCGCACGTCTTCCAATCCTTCGCCGGACAGCTCGAGGAGGCCGACCAGGCCCTCGATCGCGCCGCCCTCTTCCTCGCTCAGCACCTGCGGGATGCCGGCGGCGACGCGCGGTGACACCCGAGCGGCGTCCACGGCGCGCTCAGCGACCCAGCGCAGGGTCACGCTCAGCCGGCCGCGCGCTCAGCGGCTGAACGGCTGGGACGCGACGCCGTTGATGGTCGTGCCCGCCTGCTGCCAGTTCAGATCGAGGCCGTGCCGCTCACCCGAGGACCTGCCGGCCTACGCGGGCGCCGTCGACGACTACCTCGCCGCGAACCCCGGATACGCGCGCCTCACGATGTGGCGACGCCTCGAGCGCGAGGACGCATCCCCCGACGACGTCGAGGCCTACCAGTCCAAGCTCGACCAGCTCGAGGACGTCGTCGGCGTCGACACCGCCCGGTGGGGCGCCATCGACGTCATCCTCCTCGTGCTCGCCGCCGCCAACGCGTGGGAGAGCACTGCCCCCGCCATCCGCGACCTCGACCCGGACGCGAAGGACCCCGCGGATCGGCGCGCGCGCGAGCGCCGAGCGCTCGTCACCGCCGTCACCGCCGCGGTCGCGGACCTGCGCGCGTAGCCGCCCGGCGGTCCTCACCGAGCCCGGCGGCCCCGCACGCCCTCAGTCGGGTCGACAAGCCCGACCCGGGACATGCGCACAGCCCGGGCGCGTCGACGTCAGAGGCGAGAGCCGCGTTCGCCCCGCGAGCGACGGAGCCATGCAGCACAAGCAGTGGTGCGCCCGAAGGGATTCGAACCCCCAACCTTCTGATCCGTAGTCAGATGCTCTATCCGTTGAGCTACGGGCGCGTGCCGGCCGGAACCGACCTAGAGACTATACCAGCGGTCGCGGCGTGAGCGGGGCCCGCCTCCCGGCCGCCCGCCTCCCCGGCGGGGCCGCGCCGGCCGCCCGCCTCCCGCCGCAGCCGGCGGCGCCACGCGCGCGGGCTCCCCCACGCCGCCCCCGATTTCGTGGGAGTCCGTGGCCGCGGCTTGCCGACGCACCGCCGCGGTCGCTCGACTGGTTGCATGATCGAACTGCGCGACCCCACGGAGCTCGTCGGACGAAGCGTGTACGACCAGGAGCACGACCGCATCGGCGTCATCGGTCAGGTGTGGATCGACCCGGATGACGGTCGCCCGAACTGGGCGAGCGTCGGCATGGGCCTGTTCGGGCTCTCCGAGACGTTCGTCCCCCTCGAGGCCGCCGTGCTCGACGAGGACGGCGTCACGGTGCCCTACGCGAAGGAGTTCGTGAAGGAGGCGCCGCGCATCGAGCCCGGCGACGACTGGTCGGTCGAGGACGAGCGCGACCTCTACGACTACTACGGCCTCGCCGGCTCGCCGCGCGGCGCGACGACGGACGCGAACTGGGACGCCCTGCGCTCCGGCCTTGCGATCGGCACGGTCGACGACGCGGCCGTCGACGGCGAGGCGACCGCGTCCGGGTCGGGCGTGCCGCCCGCTCGCGAGCACGGACGCCACCGGATGCTGCGAGCCGACGAGCCGGCCGCTCCCGGATCCGGGGACGGTCGGTAGCGCTCAGTCGGCCGCATCGCCTCGACCGGACGCCGGCACGATCGGGTGCGCGTCGAGCGCCGCAAGCTGGCGCGCCGTCGCGACCTGGCGGTAGGACGCGTCGAGCAGCTCGGCGACGAGCGTCCAATCGAGGTCGGCCGCGTCGAGGTCGAGGCTGCGCCAGCCGCGTGCGCCCCAGTACGGGGGCGAGAAGAAGCGTGCGTCCTGGTCGACGGCCGTCAGATCCTCCGGGTCGATCTTCACGGTGACCGTGAACGGCCGTTCCATCGAGGACCCGACGAGCGCGAACATCCTCGTGCCCGCGCGGAAGGTGGGCCGCCCCCACGCGGGCGCCTCCACCGCGCCGGGGTAGCGCATGCAGAGCGCGCGCACGCGCTCGACGAGCGGATGCGCGGGGTCGACGACGATCGGGTGCGGCGCCGCCATCGTGCCCTCCCGCGCTACGCGGGGCGGCCCCGTCCCCGACCCCGTTCCCGAGCGGGTCGGATGCGCTGCTCCTCGTGCGCGACACGTGATGCGGCGAGGAGCACTCCCGCGACCGCGACCGCGACCGCGGGCGCGGCGAGGCCCGACGCAGACGCGGACGCGGACGCGCGGCCCGATACACGGACACCGCCGACATGCGATGGCATCGAGGATGAGGCGGACGTGCTCACAGCTCCAGTCTAGGAACGCCCTCGGCCTCCGGCTCGCTCGCGTCCCCGTTGGCGTGCCGCCATCAGGCCCGCGATGCGCCCGAGCGCGTGCTCGTGCCGTGCCCCCCTCGTCGTGCGCGCGTCCGTCGTCCCCGTCTGCGCTCCGTCCTAGAGTGGGACCCGTTCCCCCACGAAAGGCGGCATGGATGACGCGCACGCACGTGGTCGTGCTCCCGGGAGGGGCATATCAGCGACACGCCGACCACGAGGGGGAGCCCGTGGCCGCGTGGCTGCGCGGGCTCGGGCTCGACGCCTCCGTGCTCCTGTACCCCGTGCAGACGCCGCACCCCGCCCCGCTCGAGGCCGTGCGGGCACGCGTGCGCGCGTTGCGGCGCGACGGCGCGGAGCGCGTGGCGCTGCTCGGCTTCTCCGCCGGCGGACACGCAGCGGGGCACGCGGCGCTCGCCGCCGGCGCCGCGGCGGACGAGCGCGTCGACGCCGCGATCCTCGGCTACCCCGTCGTGTCGATGCTCCTCGAGACGCACCAGGTATCGCGCGAGACCCTCATCGGGCCCGACGCGCCCGGCGAGCTGCGCGCCGCGACCTCGCTCGAGCGCATGGTGACGCCGTCCGCACCGCCGTTCTTCGTGTGGCACACGGCCGAGGACGAGGCGGTGCCGGTCGAGCACGCCTACCTGCTCGCGCAGGCGCTCGCGACCTCGCACGTGCCGCACGAGCTGCACGTGTTCGCGCGCGGCCCCCACGGGCTCGGCCTCGCCGAAGGCCACGCGGCGGGCGCGTGGACGGCGCTGTGCGCGGCGTGGCTGCGCGGGCTCGGCTGGGTCGACTGATCCGACGGACCGTCGGGCGCGTGGGCTGCGCGCCCGACCGCACGCGCACGGGCCGCGCGGGCGGTCAGCTCACTCCAGCAGGAACTCGTCGAACCACGCGGTGGAGGGATCCTCGACGAACGACTCCGCGATGGGGCGGATGACGTCCCTCGACTCGACGACGACGGGCACGCCGGGGGTGATGAGCGCCTCCACCCGCAGGTCACCGGCGACCGGGACCTCGATGACGGCCCCTCCCGACCGCACCGCCTCGAGCAGTGCCCCCTCGAACTCGTCGACGTCGGCGTCCGCGGCGAGGGAATACTCGCGCTGACCGACGACCAGGCGGGCCACGCGCATCCGTCCCCCTCTTCCCAGTCGGGCACTTCCCTACAGGCTAGGGGGTGCCTCGCGACGCACATATCGTTGTCAGCAAAGGCTCGGTCGCCCGGCCGCGCCGGTGAGCGCGG
>JAATFA010000093.1 GCA_015655445.1 Actinomycetales bacterium
ATCGTGTCTAGCACGGCACGATCGAGCCGGTCGAGGCCGAGCGGGTCGACGTCGTAGAGCTCGAGAGCGGACCGCACGGTCGGCAGGTCGGCGCGACCGTCGCCGTGCACGAGCGCATAGTCGCGCACGCGCCGCAGGAGGCGGTTCGCGATACGGGGCGTGCCGCGTGAGCGCCCCGCGATCTCGGCGAGCGCCTCCCGCTCGGCGGCGAGGTCGAGCAGGGCGGCGGCGCGCGCGAGGACGCGCTCGAGCTCTGCGTCCTCGTAGAACTCGAGGTGGGCGGTGAACCCGAAGCGGTCGCGCAGCGGGTTCGGCAGCAGGCCGGCCCGGGTCGTCGCGCCGATAAGCGTGAACGGCGCGAGGTCGAGCGGGATGCTCGTCGCGCCCGCGCCCTTGCCCACCATGATGTCGATGCGGAAGTCCTCCATCGCGATGTAGAGCATCTCCTCCGCCGACCGCGCCATCCGGTGCACCTCGTCGATGAAGAGCACCTCGCCCGGCACGAGCGAGGAGAGCAGGGCCGCGAGGTCGCCGGCGTGCTGGATCGCGGGCCCGCTCGACATGCGCAGGGCCCGGCCGCTCTCCGTCGCGACGATCATCGCGAGCGTCGTCTTGCCGAGTCCGGGCGGCCCCGCGAGCAGGATGTGGTCGGGCGTGCGGTTCTGCAGCCGCGCCGCGTCGAGGAGGAGCTGGAGCTGGCCGCGCACGCGCGCCTGTCCGACGAACTCGGCGAGCGTGCGGGGCCGCAGGGCGCCCTCGAAGGCGAGCTCCGCCTCCGACTCGGCGGTCGGGCGCACGAGGCTCGGATCGGCGCTCACCCGCCGCCTCCTGCGAGCGGGGCGCTCGCGGCCTGGCCGGGCCCGAGCGCGGCGAGCGCGATCCGCAGGAGGGCGGGGACGCTCGCGCGCTCGGCGTCCGTCGCGGACTCGAGCGCGTCCTCCGCGGCTCGGCTCGCGACGCGCTCTGGCCACCCGAGGCCCGTGAGCGCGGCGACGAGCTGGGCCGCGACGCCCGCGCCGGGCGCGACGGCGGGCAGCGCCGCGGGGAGCGCGATCTTGCCCGCGAGCGAGACGACGATGAGCTTCGCGGTCTTGGGGCCGATCCCGGACACGCGGCGGAAGACGGCGTCGTCCTCGTCGGCGACGGCGCGTGCGACCTCGCCGGGATCGAGCGCGGCGAGCACGCCGAGCGCGGACTTGGGACCGACGCCCGTGACACCGCGCAGGAGGTCGAAGATCTCGAGCGCCTCGGCGGTCGCGAAGCCGTAGAGGCTCAGCTCGTCCTCGCGCACGATGAGCGCCGTGCGCAGGGTCGCCTCCTGGCCCACGCGCACGGAGAGGGCGTGCGCGGGCGTGACCTGCACGGAGAAGCCGACGCCGCCGACCTCGAGCACGACGGTCGAGCCCGCGGCGTGCAGCACCGTGCCGCGCAGGGAGGAGATCATGGCCTCACCCTACGGCGGGCCGCCGACTTCTCGGCCTCGCGCCACGCCTCTTGCGCGGGAGTGAGCGCCGCGGCGCCGTTCGCGCCGCCCGGCCGTGCGTCCGAGCCGCGCTCGGCGCCGCCGCTGCGCCAGGCGTGGCAGATGGCGAGCGCGAGGGCGTCGCTCGCGTCGGCGGGGCGCGGCGCCTCCGGGAGCCCGAGGACGCGCGCGACCATCGTGCCCACCTGCAGCTTGCCCGCCCCACCGTGTCCGGTGATCGCGGCCTTGACCTCGCTCGGCGTGTGGAGCCCGACGGGCAGGCCGCGCTCGGCGGCGAGGTGCAGGGCGACGCCGCTCACTTGCGCCGTGCCCATGACCGTGCGCACGTTGTGCTGCGCGAAGACGCGCTCGATCGCGACGGCGTCCGGCTCGTGCTCGGCGAGAAGCTCGGCGATGCCCGCGCCGACCGCGAGCAGCCGCCGCTCGAGGGCGAGCTCGGGCGGTGTGCGGATGACGCTCACGTGCACGAGGCGCACGCCGCGATCGCGCGCGACGTCGACGATGCCGACACCGCATCGGGTGAGGCCGGGGTCGATGCCGAGCACGCGCACGGGGCGGCTCAGTCCTCGTCGTCGAGCTGGCTCTGCACCTCGGGCGGCACGTCGATGTTGGTGAACACGTTCTGCACGTCGTCGCTGTCCTCGAGCGCGTCGACGAGCCGGAAGACCTTGCGCGCCGTCTCGACATCCGCCTCGATCGTCACGTTCGGCACGAACTCGGCCTCGGCCGAGTCGTAGTCGATGCCGGCCGCCTGCAGCGCCGTGCGCGCCGCGACGAGCTGCGAGGGCTCGGTGATGACCTCGAACCCGCCGCCGCGATCGACGACGTCCTCCACGCCCGCGTCGAGCACGGCGCCGAGGATGGCGTCCTCGTCGAGGCCGTCGGTCTTCGTGATCGAGATGACGCCCTTCCGGCTGAAGTTGTAGGCGACGCTGCCCGGGTCCGCCATCGTGCCGCCGTTGCGCGTCATCGCGGTGCGCACCTCCGCCGCCGCGCGGTTCGTGTTGTCGGTGAGGCACTCGATGAGCAGGGCCACGCCGCTCGGGCCGTATCCCTCGTACATGATCGTCTGGTAGTCGACCGACTCGCCCGAGATGCCCGCGCCGCGCTTGATCGCGCGGTCGATGTTGTCGTTGGGCACCGAGGTCTTCTTCGCCTTCTGCACGGCGTCGTACAGGGTCGGGTTGCCGCCCAGATCGGGGCCGCCGAGCTTGGCGGCGACCTCGATGTTCTTGATGAGCTTCGCGAACGACTTGGCGCGGCGGGCGTCGATGACGGCCTTCTTGTGCTTCGTCGTGGCCCACTTGGAGTGACCGGACACAGGACTCCTCTGCTTGCTGAATCCCGCCCATTCTACCGGGGGGCCTCGCGTCGGGGGCGTGCGACGCCGCGCGCGGCGAGCCTCAGGAGCGGGCGCGCACCCTCTGCAGGAAGTACTCGTGGAAGCGCGTCTCCCCCGTCATCTCGGGGTGGAACGACGTGCCGAGGAGGGAGCCCTGCTCGACCGCGACGACACGTCCGTCCGCGAGCGTCGCGAGCGCTCGGGCCGAGGGCCCGACCTCGTCGACGACGGGTGCGCGGATGAAGACGGCGTGCACGGGAGGGTCGCCGAGCTCGGGGATGTCGAGGTCGGTCTCGAACGAGTCGACCTGCGTGCCGAAGGCGTTGCGCCGCACGGCGATGTCGAGGCCGCCGAGGCTCTGCTGCCCCTCGATGCCGTCGACGATGCGGTCGGCGAGCATGATGAGGCCCGCGCACGTGCCGTAGACGGGCATGCCGTCCGCGATGCGCTGCCGGAGCGGGTCCGCGAGCCCGAAGGCGCGCGCGAGCTTGTCCATGACCGTCGACTCCCCGCCGGGGATCACGAGGCCGTCGACCTCGGCGAGCTCGCGCTCGCGGCGCACGGGACGCGCATCCGCGCCGAGCTCGCGCAGGACCGCGAGATGCTCGCGGACGTCGCCCTGCAGGGCGAGGACGCCGACGGACGGCGCCGCGCTCACCAGCCGCGCTCGGCGAGCCGGTGCGGGGCGGGCAGGTCGGCGACGTTGATGCCGACCATCGCCTCGCCCAGTCCGCGGGAGGCCTCGGCGATCACCTCGGGGTCGTCGTAGAAGGTGGTGGCCTTGACGATCGCGGCGGCCCGCTTGGCCGGATCGCCGGACTTGAAGATCCCCGAGCCGACGAACACCCCGTCCGCGCCGAGCTGCATCATGAGCGCCGCGTCGGCGGGCGTCGCGACGCCGCCGGCGGTGAACAGCACGACAGGCAGGGCGTCGGTCGCAGCGACCTCGGCGACGAGGTCGTAGGGGGCCTGCAGCTCCTTCGCGGCGACGTACAGCTCGTCCTTGCTCTTCGAGCGCAGCGCGTGGATCTCGCTCGTGATGGTGCTGATGTGCCTCGTCGCCTCGGATACGTCGCCCGTGCCTGCCTCCCCCTTGGAGCGGATCATCGCGGCGCCCTCGGTGATGCGGCGCAGCGCCTCGCCGAGATTGGTCGCTCCGCACACGAACGGCACCGTGAACCGCCACTTGTCGATGTGGTTGACGTAGTCGGCCGGCGAGAGCACCTCCGACTCGTCGATGTAGTCGACGCCGAGCGCCTGCAGCACCTGCGCCTCGACGAAGTGGCCGATGCGGGCCTTGGCCATGACCGGGATCGAGACGGACGAGACGATCGCGTCGATGAGGTCGGGGTCGCTCATGCGCGCGACGCCGCCCTGCGCACGGATGTCCGCGGGCACGCGCTCGAGGGCCATGACGGCGACCGCGCCCGCATCCTCGGCGATCTTGGCCTGGTCCGGGGTGACGACGTCCATGATCACCCCGCCCTTGAGCATCTCGGCGAGTCCCCGCTTCACGCGGGTCGTGCCGAGCTCGGTCGGGGGCGTCGTGCTCGGAGCGGACAGCGTATCGGTCATGACCACCCATTCTACGGCGCTCATCCCTGCCCGATGGGCCGGCGTGTCTGGCGTGCGCGCCCGTCATCGCGGGCGCGCACGCCAGACACGCCGGCGCGAGCGAGCGCGCGTCAGTCGGGGCGCTCGGGCCACGCGTCCGCGATCTCCTGGCGCACCTCCCCGAGCAGTCGCGGGACTGTCTTCGTCTGCCCGACGATCGGCAGGAAGTTCGCGTCGTGGGCCCAGCGGGGCACGATGTGCTGATGCAGGTGGGCGGCGATGCCGGCCCCCGCGATCTCGCCCTGGTTCATCCCGATGTTGAACCCCTGCGTCGAGCTCACAGCGGTGAGCACGCGCATCGCCGTGCGCGTGAAGCGCGCCATCTCGTAGACCTCGTCGTGCGTGGCCTCGTCGTACAGCGCGACATGGCGGTAGGGGCACACGAGCAGGTGGCCGCTGTTGTACGGGAACAGGTTGAGCAGCGCGTAGACGTGCTCGCCGCGCGCGACGATGAGCGCGCGCTCGTCGGGGAGCGTGGGCGCGACGCAGAAAGGGCACGCGTCGCGCCCGTGCAGCGTGCCGTCCGCGTTGTCGACGTAGGCGATGCGGTGGGGCGTCCACAGCCGCTGGAAGGCGTCAGGCGCAGCGGCGAAGCCCTCCGCGGGCTCCGCGTCGTACTCCTCGCCGTCGTAGTCGCGGACTCTCACGGGACCGCCCGCCTCACACGGTCGCCTTCGTGCGGATGGCCTCGAGGATGCGCTCGACCGCCTCGTCGACGGGGATGCCGTTGTCCTGCCGGCCGTCGCGGAAGCGGAAGCTCACCGAGCCGCCCGAGCGGTCCTGCTCGCCCGCGATGAGCAGGAACGGCACCTTGAGCTGCGTGTGCGTGCGGATCTTCTTCTGCATCCGATCGTCTGAGTCATCGAGCTGCGCACGCACGCCCGCGGCGCGGAGCCGCGCGACGACCTCGCCGAGGTAGTCGGCATACTCGTCGGCGACGGGGATGCCCACGACCTGCACGGGCGAGAGCCACACCGGGAACGCGCCCGCGTAGTGCTCGAGGAGGATCGCGAAGAACCGCTCGATCGAGCCGAAGAGCGCGCGGTGGATCATGATCGGGCGCCTCTTGGAGCCGTCGCGATCCGTGTACTCGAGTCCGAACCGCTCCGGGAGGTTCAGATCGACCTGCACGGTCGACAGCTGCCACGTGCGGCCGATCGCGTCACGCGTCTTGAGGTCGATCTTCGGCCCGTAGAAGGCCGCCTCCCCCGGCACCTCGGTGAGCTTGAGCCCGCTCGCGAGGCCGACCCGCCGCAGCGCGCCGGTCGCGTTCTCCCAGTACTCGTCGCTGCCGATCCACTTGTCCTTGTGCTCGTCGCGCAGGGACAGCTCGAGCTCGAACTCGGTGAGGCCGAAGTCTCGCAGCATCGAGATGACGAACTCGAGCACGGCCGCGACCTCGCCCTCGAGCTGCTCCTCCGTGACGAAGAGGTGCGCGTCGTCCTGCGTGAAGCCCCGCACGCGCGTCAGGCCGTGCAGCGCTCCGGAGAGCTCGTTGCGGTAGACCGTTCCGTTCTCCTGGAGTCGCATGGGCAGCTCGCGGTAGCTGCGCGCGCGCTCCTTGTAGATGAGGATGTGCATGGGGCAGTTCATCGGCTTGAGGTAGTAGTCGACGCCCTGCTTCGTGATCGCGCCGTCCGCGTCGCGCTCCTCGTCCATGCGGATGGGCGGGAACATGCCCTCGCGGTAGGTCACGAGGTGGTTCGACTGCAGGAAGAGGTCCTGCTTGGCGATGTGCGGCGTGTAGACGTAGCTGTAGCCGGCCTGCTCGTGCCGGCGCCGCGCGTGCTGCTCCATCTCCTGCCGCACGATGCCGCCGCGCGGGTGCCACACGGACAGGCCCGAGCCGATCTCGTCGGGGAACGAGAAGAGGTCGAGCTCGCGCCCGAGCTTGCGATGGTCGCGGCGGGCGGCCTCCTCGAGTCGCGCCTGGTAGGCGCGAAGCTCCTCCTTCGACGGCCAGGCCGTGCCGTAGATCCGCTGCAGCTGCGGGTTCTTCTCCGACCCGCGCCAATACGCGGCGGCGATGCGCGTGAGGGCGAAGCCGTTGCCGATGAGACGCGTCGTCGGCAGGTGCGGTCCCCGGCAGAGGTCCTTCCAGCGCACCTCCCCCGTCCGCGGGTCGACGTTGTCGTAGATCGTGAGCTCGCCCGCGCCGACCTCGACGGACTCCCCCGAGTCGCCCTCGCTCGCGCGCCCCTTGATGCCGATGAGCTCGAGCTTGTAGGGCTCGTCGGCGAGCTCGGCGCGCGCCTGCTCCTCCGTCACGACCCGGCGCACGAAGCGCTGCCCCTCGCGCACGATGCGCTCCATCGCCTTCTCGATCGCCGCGAGGTCCTCGGGCGTGAACGGCGTCGCGACGTCGAAGTCGTAGTAGAAGCCGTCGGCGATGGGGGGGCCGATGCCGAGCCGGGCCTCCGGGTTGATCGACGGCACGACCTGGGCGGCTACGTGCGCGGTCGAGTGCCGCAGGATCGCGAGCTCGTCGCGCGAGTCGATCGTCACGGCGTCGACGGCGTCCGCGTCCGTGACCGTTGTCGCCTTGTC
>JAATFA010000126.1 GCA_015655445.1 Actinomycetales bacterium
CGCGGCGGCCGCCGCGCTCCTCGCCCTCGCCGGCTGCTCGCTCGGCTCGACGTCGCCCGACTCCGGCTCCGGCTCCTCGTCCGGCGGCGAGGCGAGCGCCTCGCGCATCACGATCGACCTCGCCAACTACCCGTCGACGCTCGACCCGGGCCTGCAGTACGACGAGTCGACCTACTCGGTCTACCGCAACATCTACGATCAGCTCCTGCGCCGCGACCCGAAGACCCTGCAGCCCGAGCCGTGGATCGCCACGAAGTGGTCCAATCCGTCCCCGACGACGTGGAGCTTCACCATCCGCTCGGGCGTGAAGTTCTCCGACGGCAGCCCGCTCACGGCCGACGACGTCGTCTTCAGCATCGAGCGCATGCTCGACCCCGCGTTCAACTCGCCGCAGTACGCGAACTTCAGCGCGATCACGAGTGCGACCGCGACCTCGCCCACCGAGGTGACCCTCACGACGGCGACCGCGTCCCCGACGCTCCTGACGTATCTGACGACCCTGAGCATCGTGCCGAAGGCCTACGTGCAAAAGGTCGGCGACGCGGGGCTGAACTCGAACCCCGTGGGCTCAGGCCCCTATGAGGTCGAGAGCGCGACGAGCGGCTCGCAGATCACGCTCAAGCGAAACCCGGACTTCTGGGGGTCCAAGCCCCCGATCCCCGAGGTCGTCTTCCGCGCGGTCCCGGACGCCGCCTCCCGCGTCTCCGACCTCCAGTCCGGTCAGGCGCAGCTCGCGGCCGACCTGACGGCCGACCAGGCGAAGCAGCTCACGGGCGCGCCGGGCGTGCAAGTGCTCTCCGCGCCGACGGAGCGCGTCGCGTACCTCGCACTCAACGTGCTCGGCGACACGCCGACCCAGAACGCGGACATCCGCAAGGCGATCGCGCTCGGCATCGACTACGACTCGATCATCAAGAACCTCGAGGGCGGCTATGCGAAGGCTGTCGGCACCGTGCTCACGCCGCTCTCGTTCGGCTACCCGGACAAGCTCGCTGCCGACAAGTACGACCCCGCGCAGGCGAAGAAGCTCGTCCAGGAGTCCGGCATCAGCGATCCGCAGGTCGTCTTCCCGTCCTCGCCGTCGTACGACCCGCAGCTCATCCAGGCGATCCAGTCCGACCTCGAGAAGATCGGCATCTCCGTCACCATCCAGAACAGCGACCAGGCCACGTACCTGAAGAAGGTGCAGGACCCCAAGCATGACTGGGGCAGCATCCGCTTCGGCCTCTGGTCGTGCTCGTGCCTCGACGCCGACGGCGTGCTGTACCCCCTGTTCCACACGGGCACCATCTGGGCCAGCTACTCGAACCCGGACTTCGACGCCCTCGTCGAGGACGCACGCACGACGCTCGACAAGCGCCGGCGCGCGAGCGACTACGCCAAGGCGATCGGCATCCTCAACGACGACGTCGCCGGCATCGGCCTCTACCAGGTCGACGCGATCTACGGCGCCTCGTCCGGGCTCAGCTGGAAGCCCGACGCCGTCCAGAGCATGTACGTCGACCGCATGAAGCTGAGCAAGTAGCGAGGACGCAGGCGCTCCATGAAGGTGTTCTACTCCGGCACCGTGCGCTACGTCGCCGGGCGGCTCGGGCAGGCGCTGCTGCAGCTGGTGGGCGTGGTGACGATCGTGTTCGTCGTCCTGCGCCTGACCGGCGACCCGGCGCAGCTGCTCGTGCCGCAGCAGGCCACCGCGGCCGACATCGCGCGCGTGCGGCACCAGCTCGGCCTGGACCAGCCGCTGTGGACGCAGTACCTGCACTACCTGGCCGGAATCTGCCGCTTCGACTTCGGCTACTCGTACGTGCAGAACCGCCCAGCGCTGTCGCTCATCATGGAGCGCCTGCCCTACACCGTCGACCTCGCGCTCGCGGCGCTCGTCATCTCCGTCATCGTCGGCATCCCCATCGGGATGGTCAGCGCCGTTCAGCGGAGGAGGCTTCTCGGTCGCGCGGCGATGCCGTTCGTGCTCGTCGCCCAGTCGATGCCGGCGTTCTGGCTCGGCCTGCTGCTGATCCTCGTCTTCGGGGTCTGGCTGCGAGTGCTGCCGACCTCGGGCGCGGAGGGGCTGCAGTCCCTCGTGCTGCCGGCCGTGACGCTCGCCTCGCTCTCCTTCGCGACGGTCGCGCGCATCACGCGATCGAGCTTCCTGGAGCAGGTCGGCGCCGAGTACGTCAAGACGGCGCGCTCGCACGGCGCGGGCATGGGACGCGTGCTCTTCGGGCACGTGCTGCGCAACGCCTCGATCCCCATCGTGACCCTCATCGGCCTCGAGATCGCGAGCCTGCTCGGCGGCGCCGTCATCACCGAGACGATCTTCGCGTGGCCGGGGATAGGGCAGCTCACGGTGCAGTCGATCGACGCGCGCGACTTCCCCGTCGTGCAGGCGATCGTGCTGTTCGTCGCACTCGTCTACATCGCCGCGAACTTCGCGACCGACATGCTCTACTCCGTGATCGACCCGCGCGTGCGCACCACCGCGGCGGAAGGATGACGTGCCGATGACCACCGTGCACGAGGACCCCGCGGGCGCCCGGCCCGAAGCGAGGCCGAGCGTGCGCGTGCCGCGCCTGCGCCGGCCGGCGTGGGCGCGCGTGCGCGACTCGCGCGCCGCGCTGCCCTTCGCGATCGTCCTCGCGATCTACGTCGTGATGGCGCTCGCCCCGTCGTGGTTCGTGCACGCGCCGTCGCTGAGCTCCGACCTCTCCGCGCGCCTGCTGCCCCCGGGCGCCGTGCGCGACGGCGTGACCCACTGGCTCGGCACCGACCAGCTCGGCCGCGACCTGCTCAACCGGCTCGTCTACGGCACGCGGGTGTCTCTCGCGATCGCCTTCAGCGCCGTGCTGTGCGCGGGCGCGTTCGGCACGTTCCTCGGCGTCGTCGCCGGGTTCGCCCGCGGCGCCCTCGCGGCGATCGTCATGCGCGTGGCCGACATCGTCCTCTCCATCCCCTTCTTCCTGCTGGCGATCCTGACCGTCGTCGCGCTCGGGCCGAGCCTCGTCAACGTCGTCGTCTGCCTCACGCTCGTCCGCTGGCCGCGCTACACGCGCGTCGCCTATGCGCAGACCCTCGAGGCGCAGGGCAAGGAGTTCGTGCGCTCGGCGCGCGCGATCGGCGCCTCCGGCCCGTGGATCGTCTGGCGCCACATCCTGCCCGAGGTGCTGCCCTCCGTCATCGTCGTCGCGACGCTCGAGCTCGGCACGATGGTCATCTACGAGGCCTCGCTGTCGTTCATCGGCCTCGGCGTGCAGCCGCCGACCCCGAGCTGGGGGGCCATGCTCTCCGACGGCCGCGAGTACATCGCGACCGCGTGGTGGCTCACGACCTTCCCGGGCGTCGCGCTCTTCATCCTCGTGCTGTGCGTGAACCTGCTCGGCGACCACGTGCGCGACCGACTCGACCCGACCGACCAAGGGAGATCGCGATGAGCCCCGCCCGCCATGTCGTCATCACGGGAGCGGGCGGCGTCATCGGCCGCTGGCTCACGCGCGCCTTCGCGGCGGACGGCGCCGACCTCGTGCTCGTGGACACGCGCCGCGAGGCGCTCGACGCGGTGATCGCCGCGGAGGCGCCGGAGGCGGTCGGCTGCTGCGTCGACCTCGCCGCCACACGCGGGCGCGAGCGGCTCGTCGAGCTCGTCGCCCGGCGGTGGGGCAGCGCCGACGTGCTCGTCAACAACGCGGGCATCTACCCCCACGAGGACCTGCTGGAGACCTCGGACGAGGAGATGCGCCGCATCTTCGCCGTCAACGTGGAGGCGCCCTTCGCCCTGACCCGCGAGCTCGCGCGGCAGATGATCGCGCACGGCACGCGCGGCGCGGTCGTCAACATCAGCTCGGGCGCCGCGTCCGTGCCCGCCGCGGGCGGCGGCTGCTACGCGGCGAGCAAGGCAGCGCTCGAGATGTTCACGCGCGTGTTCGCGCTCGAGCTCGCGCCGCACGGCATCCGCGTCAACACGGTGCAGCCCGGCTTCGCGCCCGGCAGCGAGATGAGCGAGCTCGACGACGCGTACATCGCGCGCATGGCCGCGACGATCCCGCTCGGCCGCGTCGCGGGACCGGGCGACGCGCCCGCGGCCGTGCGCTTCCTCGCCTCCGACGACGCCGCGTTCATCACCGGGGCCACGCTCGCCGTCAACGGCGGCCGGACGGCGGGCACGTTCCGCAGCGCCGCGCGCCCGGGGCCCGAGAGCCGGTAGCAGGAGGAGGAGAGCATGATCGCAGCACCCTATGCGTGGCCGGACGGCGTCCGCGGCGCCTTCGCCATGACCGTCGACGTCGACGGGCCGACGCCGCACCTGTGGAAGAGCCGGGACGGGCGCCCGCGCCCCGCCGAGCTCGAGCAGCGCGGCTACGGCCCCCGCCGCGGCATCTGGCGCGTGCTCGACGTCCTCGCCGATGCGGGCGTGACCGGCAGCTTCTACGTCCCCGGCGCCTACGCGCAGCAGAACCCTGCCGTCGTGCGCGAGATCGCCGCCCGTGGCCACGAGATCGGACTGCACGGCTGGATGCACGAGCCACCGGTCGACCTCGACCGCGCGACCTTCCTCGACGTCACGCGGCGAGCGCTCGACACGCTCCACGACCTCGGGGGCGGACGCGTGACGGGATACCGCTCGCCGAGCTGGGACATGACGGACGCCGCCTTCGACGTGCTCCTCGAGCTCGGGCTCGCCTACGACAGCTCGATGATGGGCGACGACCGGCCGTACCGGCTGGCGGGCATCACGGAGGTCCCCGTGAGCTGGGCGCTCGACGACGCCCCATTCTACCGCTACGTCGGCGGGCCCGACCCGGGGCATCCCCCGCACCGGCCGCGCGAGGTCGTGCAGCGCTGGGCCGACGAGGTCGACGCGGCCGCCCGCTACGGCACGCTCGCCGTGCTCACCGTGCACGACTGGCTCTCCGGGCGACCGGCCGCCGCGGCCGCTCTCGCCGACCTGCTCGCGCACGTGCGCGAGAGCGGCGTCTGGATCGCGACCGTCGCCGAGATCGCCTCCTGGCACGACGCGCAGGGGGCAGTGGCATGAGCGTCGAGAGCGGGACGGACGCGCCCGGGGGCTCGGCGGCCGAGCCGACGCTCGTCGTCGACGGGCTGACCGTCGGCTTCGGCGCGAGCGGCGAGCGGCGAGCGCTCGACGGCGTGCGCCTCACGGTCGGCCGCGGCGAGATCGTCGCGCTCGTGGGGGAGTCCGGCTGCGGCAAGAGCCTCACAGGCCTGTCGATCATGGGGCTCCTTCCCCCGGAGGCGCACATCCTCGGAGGCAGCATCGAGGTCGCCGGGACGCAGGTCGTCGACGCCGCGGAGCGGACGCTGCGGTCCTACCGCGGCGACACCGCCGCGATGGTGTTCCAGGACGCGCTCGTCGCGCTCGACCCGCTCCAGCCCATCGGGCGCCAGGTCGACGAGAGCCTGCGCATCCACCGCCGCGGCATGAGCCGCGGCGAGCGGCGCGAGCGCGTTCTCGAGGTCCTGCGCCTGCTCGGCGTCCCCGATCCCGAGAGCCGTCTCTCGCACTTCCCGCACGAGCTCTCCGGCGGCCTGCGCCAGCGCGTCATGATCGCGATGGCGCTCGTGACCGATCCCGCGCTCATCATCGCCGACGAGCCGACGACAGCGCTCGACGTGACGATCCAGGCGCAGATCCTCGAGGCGCTGAGCGATGCGACGCGCCCGCTCGGCACCTCGGTGCTCTTCATCACGCCCGACATGGGCGTCCTCGCCGAGCTCGCCGATCGCGTCGTCGTCATGTACGGCGGCCGGGTCGTCGAGACCGGGGACGTCGACGGCCTGTTCGCCTCGCCCGCGCACCCGTACACGCGCGCGTTGCTGAAGAGCGTGCCACGGCCCGACCTGCCCACGGGGGGCGAGCTCTACGTCACCCCGGGCTCCGTGCCCGCGCCGGGAGAGGCGCCGAGCGGCTGCCCCTTCCACCCGCGCTGCGAGTTCGCTACGGACGCGTGCCTGACCATGCCCGGCGAGACGACGTTCGCGCGTTCGCGCGCCGTCGCGTGCTGGCACCCGTGCGATCCGGCGGCGCGGCGCGCGACCGCCAGGAGCGAGGCGGTCGCCCGATGACCGCGCCCGTGGAAGGAGATCCCGTGCCCACTCCCATCCTCGAGGCGGAGAGCCTCGTCAAGAGCTACCGCGTGCGCACGCCGAGCGGTCCCGCCCGCCTGACGGCCGTCAACGACGTCAGCCTGCGCGTGGAGGCCGGCACGACCTACGGCATCGTCGGGGAGTCCGGCTGCGGCAAGTCGACGACGGCCAAGCTGCTGCTCAACCTCGAGCGGCCGACCTCGGGGACCGTGCGCTTCGACGGCGTCGACCTCGCGCAGCTGGACAGGCGGCGGATGCGCGAGCTGCGCCGCGACCTGCAGGTCGTCTTCCAGGACCCGTTCGCATCGCTCAACGGGCGCATGACGATCGGCGAGCTCATCACCGAGCCGCTGCGCGTGCACCGCCGCTCGAGCCGGGCGACCCTCGATCGGGACGCGGAGGAGCTGCTCGAGCTCGTCGGACTGCCGCTCGCCGTGCGCGACCGCCACCCGCGGCAGCTCTCCGGCGGCCAGCGCCAGCGCGTCGCGATCGCTCGCGCGATCGCCCTGCGACCCCGCGTCATCATCTGCGACGAGCCCGTCTCGGCCCTCGACGTGTCGGTGCAGGCGCAGATCCTCAACCTGCTCGTCGCGCTGCAGCGCGAGCTCGGGCTCACCTATGTGTTCATCTCGCACGACCTCGCCCTCGTGCGGCACCTGTGCACCCGCACGGCCGTCATGTACCTCGGCGACCTGGTCGAGGAGGGGCCGACCGACGCCGTGTTCTCGGACCCGCGGCATCCCTACACCCAGATGCTGCTCTCGGCCGCGCCCGTGCCCGTGCCGCACAGCGATCGTCCGGAGCGCGTCAAGCCGACGGGCGAGGTCCCGAGCCCCCTCCGCAGGCCGGCCGGCTGCCCCTTCCACCCGCGCTGCCCGCTCGCCCAGGAGATCTGCCGCACGACCGTGCCCGCCCTGCGCGAGACCGCGGGCGGCAATCGCGCCGCGTGCCACTTCGCCGAGGACGCCGACCTCCGGGCGGGAGCGGCCGCGCGTGCCTGAGTCGACTCCCCCGACCATGCGGTCCGCGCGCGCGTCGGAGCTGCACGGCCCCCACGGCGCCGTCACGCTCAGCAGGGATGCCCACGGCATCCCCTCGATCGCAGCGCCGAGCGCGACGGCGGCGTGGTGGGGCCTCGCATACGCCGCGGCGCAGGACAGGCTCTGGCAGCTCGAGTACGACCGGCGCCGCGCGTGCGGCCGCTGGGGCGAGGTCGCCGGGACCGCGGGGCTCGCGGCGGACCGCCTCGCCCGCCGGCTGCGCCTCGAGGACGCGGCGCGCGCCGACGTCGCCGCGATGGCGCCGGAGACGCTCGCCTCCTTCGTCGCGTACGCCGAGGGCGTCAACGCGGGAGCAGCCTCGGGTCCCCTGCCCCCCGAGTACGCGCGCGCCGGCGTCGGCTTCGAGCCGTGGGAGCCGTGGCACTCCGTCGCCGCGTTCAAGATCCGGCATGTGCTCATGGGCGTGTGGCAGTTCAAGCTGCTGCGCGCACGGATCCTCGCCGACGAGGGCGTCGAGGCCTTCCGCACGCTCGACCCCGTGCCGCGCGCGGGCATGCGCCTCACGACGCCCTCGGGCGCACGGCAGCTCGCCGAGCTCGCCGCGGACGCGCAGCTGTGGCGCGCAAGCTGGGGAGAGCTCGCCGCGGCGGCGGCCGAGCTCGGCTTCCTGAGCGAGGTCGAGGCCGGATCCAACGCCTGGGCCGTCGCCTGGAGCCGCACCGAGACCGGCATGCCCGTGCTGTGCAACGACCCGCACCGCGCCGCGGACGTGCCGAACGTGTACTGGCAGGCCCGGCTCGAGTGCCCGGAGTTCGTCGTCGCGGGCGCGACCTTCCCCGGCATCCCGGGATTCCCCCACTTCGGCCACAACGGCCGCGTCGGATGGGCGATCACGAACGCCGCGGCCGACGCGCAGGACCTGCTCGTCGAGCGCTTCCGCCGCGGGGCGGCAGGGCTCGAGGTGCTGACGCCCGCCGGCTGGCGTCCGGCGTCGACGCGGCGCGAGAGCATCCGTCTGCGCGATCCGGGGAGTGGCGCGGAGGAGATCGTCGAGATCGTCTCCGTCGCGACGCCGAACGGCCCGGTCGTGCACGGCGACCCGGAGAGCGGTCGCGCGCTCAGCCTGCGCTGGACCGCGACGGAGCGCCCCTGCACCCAGTTCGACGTGCTCGCGCGGATGCTGCGCGCGCGCACCGTCGGGGAGCTGTTCGCCGCCCACGACGGCTGGGTCGACCCGGTCAACAACCTCCTCGGCGCGGACGCCGACGGCACGATCGGCTACCTGCTGCGGGGCGCGCTGCCCGCACGCCGCGACCCCGCGGCGGCCGAGCTGCCCGTGCCGGGCTGGCGGGAGGGCTCCGGCTGGGACGGCCTCGTGCCCTTCGCGCGCATGCCGCGCGAGCTCGACCCCGAGAACGGCTACCTCGCGAACGCCAACAACACGATCGTCGACCCGGCCGGGCCCCTGCTCGTCACGCACTCCGCCAACGACTTCTACCGCATCGAGCGCATCGCCGAGCTCCTGGAGGCCAAGGAGCGCCACAGCGTCGCCGAGCTGCACGCCTACCAGAACGACACGCGCTCGGTCGCCGCGCGCCTATGGGCCGGCTATCTCGCGACGCTCCCGCCCGGCGAGGGCGACGCGGAGCTTGCGCGCGCGGCGCTCGCCACGTGGTCGGGCGAGCTCGGCGAGCGTGGGCCCGCGCCCGTGCTCTACGCGCACTTCCGGCGCGAGCTCGTGCGCCTCGCCCTGCCGCGCATCGTCTCACCCGCGACCGCGGAGCGTCTCATCGCCGCCGAGCTCCCCGCATCCGGCGTGCTCATCAAGCGCTGGATCGCGCTGGTCGCATGGCAGATCCGCGTCGACGGCGCGCCGCTCGCGCCCGTCGACGACGCGCTCGTGCGCGAGGCGCTCGCTGCGGCCGTCGTCGCGGCACGCACCGCGTGCGGGCCCGACCTCTCCTCGTGGGACTGGTCCGCCGTGCACCCCCTGCGCCCGCGACACTCCGTGCCCGCGCTCGGGCTGCGCGACCCCCGGCCCGCACGCACAGCGGGCGATGCCGACACGGTGCAGAACGCGGCCTACGGCTGGCGCAGCGGCACCCCGTTCGCGGTGACCAACACGGCGGTCTACCGGCAGGTGCTCGACTTCTCGGACGGCGGGAGCGGCGGCTGGATCGTTCCCGGCGGCGCATCCGGCGATCCGCTCGGCGAGCACTACGACGATCAGCTTGAATTCTGGGAGAGGGGCGAGCTGCTTCCGATGCCGACGCCGACGATCGAGAAGAGGAATCCGTGGTGAATGCGGACGCACGGGGAACGGTCGCGCGGTCGAGCCTCGCCGACGAGGCGTACAGCGTCATCCGCGGCTGGATCCTGACGGGCCGCATCCCGCCCGGCGAGCGCGTGACGGTGCGCCCGATCGCCGACGAGCTCGGGCTCTCGCCGACGCCCATCGACGTCGCCCTCGTCGCCCTCGCGCGCGACGGCGTGCTCGAGTCCCGACTGCACCGCGGCTTCTTCGTGCCCGAGCTGAGCCTCAACGACATGCGCGAGATCTACGAGATGCGCGAAGGGCTCGACAGCGTCGCCGTGCGGCGGGCCGCGGACGCGGCGGAGCACGAGGCGATCGCCGCCGACCTCGCGGCCTACTGCGACCGCCAGCACGAGCGTCTCGCGGCGGGAGACCTCGAGGGCTATCGCGCCGAGGACCTCGCCTTCCACCAGGCCGTCTGGCGGCTGTCGGGCAACGAGCGACTGCGCCGGACGGGCGAGAACCTGCAGGACCAGATGCGGCTCGGCAACGCGATCTCCTCCCGCAGGCCCGGTCGCGGCGACCAGTCCGTGGACGAGCACCGGGCGATCGTGACGGCGATCGCGGCGGGCGACGCCGACGCCGCCGAGCGTGCCGCGCGCGAGCACATCCGCCTCACGGCGCGGATGTTCGCGGAGGAGATCGGAGAGCACGCGGAGGGCTCCCGCGGCCGCGGGAAGAAGCGCTCGTCGGCGGCCGGCCGATGAGGGCCGCCGACTCCGCTCCCGTCATCCTCGTCTCCGAAGCCGACCGGCTGCCCGGCCGCGAGCGCATCGAGGCGCGCGCCGCCGCGGCCGGCTGGGAGCTGCGCTACTTCGACGCCGTGACCGAGCCGGACCCCGCCGTGCTCGAGCGGACGCGCGTCTTCGTGCCGCCCCTGCCGCATCGCTTCGGCGGCACGACGCGCGGGCTGTTCGGCAGGCTGCCCGCGCTCGAGCTCGTCCAGCTGCTCTCGGCGGGCGTCGACCACGTCATGCCCCTCGTGCCCGCTGGGGTCGCGCTGTGCAACGCCGCGGGCGTGCGCGATCGCGGCGTCGCCGAGCTCGCGCTCGGCCTCATCCTCATGCAGCGCCGCGACCTCGGCTGGCACACCGCACGCACCGTGGCGGGGGCGTGGGAGCGCGACGCGATCTCCCCCGGCCTCAACGGGGCGCGCGTGCTCATCGTCGGCTACGGGCGGATCGGGGCCGAGCTGCGCCGCCACCTCGCGCCCTTCGACGTCGAGGTCGAGGGTGTCGCGACGACTGCGCGCGTCGCGCCCGACGGCACGACGGTGCACGCGCTCGAGAGCCTCCCCGCCCTCGTGGGCACGGCCGACGTCGTCGTGCTGACGCTCCCCCTCACCGAGCGGACCCGCGGCCTCGTCGACGCGGACCTGCTCGCGCGCATGAGGGAGGGATCCCTGCTCGTCAACCTCGCCCGCGGAGCGATCGTCGACACGAACGCTCTGCTCGCCGCCGCGACGTCGGGGCGCGTCCGCGCCGCCCTCGACGTCACCGATCCCGAGCCGCTGCCCGCCGCCCACCCGTTGCGAACGGCTCCGGGCGTGCTCATCACCTCGCACATCGGCGGCAACAGCCGCTACGGCGACGCTCTCGAGACCGAGCTCGTCGAGACCCAGTTCGCCCGCTACCTCACGGGTGAGCCGCTGCGCAACCTCGTCACGCCGGCTGCCGGCGTGCCCGCGACCGCCGAGGCGTGGCGCCCGCCACGCGTCTTCCCCATCGCCGCCCGCCCCACGCACAGGACCTCTCGCATGCCCCGCATCTCCGACCGCATCTCCCGCATCTCCCCGTCGGCCACGATCGCCGTCGAGGCGAAGGCGAAAGCGCTCGCGGCCCAGGGACGCTCGGTCATCAGCTTCGGCACGGGCGAGCCGGACTTCGCCACTCCCGAGTTCGTCGTCGAGGCCGCGGTGCGCGCGGCGCGCGACCCGCGGAACCACCACTACTCGCCCTCGTCCGGCCTGCCCGAGCTGCGCGCGGCGGTCGCCGAGAAGACGCTGCGCGACTCCCGCATCGCGGTCGAGCCCGGCCAGGTCGTCATCACCAACGGGGGCAAGCACGCGGTGTACGAGGCGTTCGCGACGCTCGTCGAGGCCGGAGACGAGGTGCTCCTGCCCGCGCCCTACTGGACGACCTACCCCGAGTCGATCGCGCTCGCGGGTGGCCGTGCGGTCGAGGTGTTCGCGGGGGCGGAGCACGGCTACAAGGTCACCCCCGAGCTGCTCGAGGCCGCGCTCACGGAGCGGACGAGTGGTCTCGTCCTCGTCTCGCCGTCCAACCCGACGGGCGCCGTGTACACGCCGGAGGAGCTGCGCGAGCTCGGCGAGTGGCTGCTCGCGACCGAGCTGTGGGTGCTGACCGACGAGATCTACCAGAGCATCTGCTACGACGGCGTGCGGGCGGCCTCCATCCTCGAGGTCGTCCCCGAACTCGCGGACCGCACCATCATCGCGAACGGCGTCGCGAAGACCTATGCCATGACGGGCTGGCGCGTCGGCTGGCTCGTGGCGCCGCAGCACATCGCGGACGCGGCGGGCGCTCTGCAGTCGCACCTCTCCTCGAACGTGTCGAACGTCTCGCAGCACGCCGCGCTCGCCGCGCTCACGGGCCCGCAGGACGAGCCCGCCCGCATGCGCGCCGCGTTCGCGCGCCGCCGCGAGGTCGTCCTCGACGCGCTCGCGCGCATCGACGGCGTCGCGACGCCGCGCCCCGACGGCGCCTTCTACGTGTACCCCGACGTGCGGGCCCTGCTCGGCCGGGAATGGGCGGGACGTCGCGTCGACACGTCCCTCGATCTCGCCGAGCTGCTGCTCGCCGAGATCGGCGTCGCGACGGTGCCCGGCGAGGCCTTCGGGCCGAGCGGATACCTGCGCCTCTCCTACGCGCTCGGCGACGAGGACCTCGCGGAGGGCATGCGCCGGCTCGTCGCCTTCCTCACGACGAACGGGCGGTGACGCGCCGACGGTGATGCGCGGGACGGCGCTGCGCCGGAGGTCGCCCCCGCGCCTCCCCCGGCATGCGCCGGTCCCCCTCCCGTGCGCCTCACGCGAGGTGGGGCGCGACGAGCTCGCGATGCCGGGCCGCGACGAGCTCGACGACGGCGGCCGGGTCGGCGTCCCACACCTCCTGGCGGAACACCTCGACCTCGACGTCGCCGTCGTAGCCCGCCGCCGAGACGAGGCGCGTGAGCGCCGGCACGTCGACCCAGCCGTCGCCCGGGAGTCCGCGGCTGAGCAGCGCGTCCGGCGCGATGGGGGTCACCCAGTCGCACACCTGGTAGCTCGCGATGCGGCCGCCCGCTCCGGCGCGCGCGACCTGCTCCGCGAGGTCTGGGTCCCACCACACGTGGAAGGCGTCGACGACGACCCCGACGGTCGGGGCCGGGAACGCCTCCGCGATGCCGAGCGCCTGGCCGAGCGTGGAGACGACCGCACGATCGGCGGCGTACATGGGGTGGAGCGGCTCGATCGCGAGCCGCACTCCCGCGGACGCGGCCGGCTCGACGAGCGCCGCTATCGCCTCCCGCACGCGCTCGCGCGCGCCCGCGAGGTCCTTCGTGCCCGCGGGGATGCCGCCGGCGACGAGCACGAGGGCGGGGGCGCCGAGCGCCGCGGCCTCCTCGATCGCACGCAGGTTCTGCTCGTGCGCCGCGCGCCGCTCGGCGGGGTCGGCGGCGGTGAAGAACCCGCCGCGGCACACGCTCGAGACGCGCACGCCCGCGTCCCGCACGAGGCGCGCGCTCGCCTCGAGCCCCTCCTCGGCGATGCCCTCACGCCACACGCCGATCGCGGGGATGCCCGCGCGCGCCGTGAGCTCGACGGCGGTCCGCAGGCTCGCGCGCGTGATGGTCGCCTGGTTGAGGGAGAGGCGCTCGAGGCCGCGAGCGGCCACGACGGCGCTCATCCCTCGATCCCGTGCAGCGCGAGGAGCCCGTTCCAGCGCCGTGCGGCGAGGTCGGGGTCCTCGAGCGCACCCGCCGCCGCGGCGAGGCGCACGACGCGTGCGAGGTGGGCGAGACTGCGCGCGGCGTGCACGCCGCCGACCATGAGCGGCGTGGGCTGGTGCCCGTTGAGCCAGCTGAGGAAGGCGACCCCCGTCTTGTACGCCGAGGTCGGCGCCTCGAAGATCGTGCGGCTGAGCTCCTCGGTCGGCCCGAGCAGCGCGCGATAGCCCGCGACGTCCCCCGCGTCGAGACGCTGGAGCGCCGCCGACGCGGTGGGCGCGATCGCTGCGAACGCGCCGAGGAGCGCGTCGGAGTGTCCCTCCTCGTCGCCCTCGATGAGGGAGACGTAGTGGAAGTCGTCGCCCGTGTACATGCGCGCGCTCGCGGGCAGGCGCCGTCGTACGGCGACCTCCGCGCTCGCGTCGAGGAGCGACATCTTGATGCCCGCGACGGCCTCGCCCACCTCGCCCATGAGCTCCACGACCGTGTCCGCCGCGCGCGCCACGTCCGTCGACCCCCAATAGCCGCGCAGCCGCGCGTCGAACGCCTCGCCGAGCCAGTGCAGGATCACGGGCGAGGCGGCGTGCTCGATGACCCGCCGGTACACGTCCACATAGTCCGCGGGCCGCTCGGCCGCGAGCGCGAGGTGCCGGCTCGCCATGAGGACGACGCCCGCGCCCTGCTCCTGCGCCCAGTCGAGCTGCATGCGGTAGGCGTCGACGACCGCGTCGAGCGGAACCGGCTCGTCGTCGAGGTGGTCGGTCGTGACGCCGACGACGAGGGCACCGCCGACGGCGCGCGCCTCGTGCGCCGAGCGTCGGATGAGCTCGCGCGTCGCCGGCCAGTCGAGGCCCATGTTGCGCTGCGCGGTGTCCATCGCATCGGCGACCCCGAGGCCCCAGGACCACACGTGCCGGCGGAAGCCGAGTGTCGCGTCCCAGTCGAGGTCGGCCGGAGCGCCGGGCACGGTGTCGGCCCACGCGCGCGGCACGACGTGCGCCGCGGCGTAGGCGACGCGCGAGGAGAGGGGTGTGACGGGGCGCTCGCGCACCGGCGCGGGGCCCGCCGGGACGCGCTCGAGCCGTCCGTCGTCCGCGGGGAGCACGAGGTCGGTCATCGTGCCGCGCCCGCCCGCTCGGCGCCCGCCCGCCCCGCGCCCGCCTGCTCCGTCTCGGCGGGGATCTCCACGCGGCGGCCCGTGGCCGAGCTCTCGAGCGCGAGCTCGGCCAGACGCACGCCCCGCGCGCCGGAGAAGAGGTCGTGGGGATGCGGCGCGTCCTCGACGACGTGGCGCACGAAGTCCTCCCACTGCAGCTTGAAGCCGTTCTGCACGGGATCGTTGTCCGGCACCTCGATCCACCCCGCCGCGTAGTCGTGCTCGTCGGGGAGGTCCGGGTTCCACGTGGGCTTAGGCGTCGCGTCCCGTGGCTGGATGCGGCAGCCGAAGAGCCCCGCGACGGCGCTGCCGTGCGTGCCGTCGACCTGGAACTCGACGAGCTCGTCGCGGTGGACGCGCACGTCCCAGCTCGAGTTGATCTGCGCGAGGACGCCGCCCTCGAGCTCGAGGACGGCGTACGCCGCGTCGTCCGCGGTCGCCGCGTACGGCACGCCGCGCTCGTCGACGCGCGTGGGGATGTGCGTGACGGCGCGCGCGTAGACCGAGCGCACAGGCCCGACGATGTTCTCGAGCACGTAGTTCCAGTGCGGGAACATGTCGAGGACGATGCCGCCTCCGTCCTCGGCCCGATAGTTCCAGCTCGGCCGCTGCGCCGTCTGCCAGTCGCCCTCGAACACCCAGTAGCCGAACTCGCCGCGCACCGAGAGGATGCGTCCGAAGAACCCCGACTCGACGAGGCGCCGCAGCTTGCGCAGCCCTGGCAGGTAGATCTTGTCGTGCACGACGCCGTTCTTCACGCCCGCCTCGCGCGCGAGGCGCGCGAGGTCGATCGCCTCCTCGTAGGTCCCCGCGCTCGGCTTCTCCGTGTAGACGGCCTTGCCCGCGGCGATCGCCTTCCGGATCGCGGCCGGGCGCGCGCGGGTGACGAGGAAGTCGGCGTACACCTGCCAGCGCGCGTCGGCGAGCGCCGCGTCGAGGTCGGTCGTGTAGTGCTCGAGGCCGTGACGACGCGCGATCTCGGCGAGCTTCGCCTCGTCCCGCCCGACGAGGATCGGCTCGAGCTGCACGCGGCTGCCGTCGGAGAGCAGCACGCCGCCCTCCTCGCGCAGCGCGAGCACCGAGCGCACGAGGTGCTGCCGATAGCCCATCCGGCCGGAGACGCCGTTCAGGATGATGCCGATGGTCGACGGTGACACGAGAGTCCTCACAGGGGGAGCGGCGTCCGGCGGACGCACGGGAAAGCGCTTACCAAAATATATAGGGAGAGTGTAGGGTGCGGCACCGCCGCGGGCAAGCGGCGGCCTACGGCGCCGCCGACTCCGCCTCGAGCGCACGACGGAGCGGGTCGTACGCCGCGAGGAGACCGCACATGCCGAGCGTGCGCGAGGGCGGCGCGGCGAGGCGTGTCGCGCGCGCGGCGTCGAGGTGGGAGGGGTCCGCCGCCTCGAGCGCGTCGAGCACCTCGCGTGTGCGCTCCGCCTCGCGCGCGGCGCCCTCCTCGAGCACCACGCGCCACCGCGCGAGGTGCGGCCGCGCGAGCGCGACCGCGGACCGGTAGAAGGCCCGCAGCGCCTCGCCGTCGCCGGCCTCCGTACGCCGCACGAGCTCGAGGAACCCCTCGACGGCGAGGTCGCGCCGCGCCCGCGCGCGCTCGGGGCTCGCACGCCCGTCCTCGCCCGCGAGCGAGGCGGCCGCGGCGTAGGCCGCGGGATCGGCCAGGTGCTCGGGCGGGAACGTCATGACCGCGTCGCCCGCCTCCGGGAGGCCGCCGTTCTGCATGACGACGACGACGTGGAGCGCGCCGTCGTCGTTCACGGTGCGGTGGATCGTGCCGGGCGTGAACCACACGACGTCGCCGCGCTCGAGCGGGACGTCGCGCAGCCCCGCCGTCGTGAGCGTCTGCAGACGGCCACTGCCCGCGACGACGACGTAGCACTCCGTGCACGCGAGGTGCACGTGCGGGCTCCCGCCGTGCACGCCATCCACGGCCTCCCACGTGTAGGCCGACAGGTCGGTGATACCCACGGCGCCCGGGAACGGGGGCACGCGCGCTGCCGCCCCGGTCACGGCCGGCGCTCCCGCGCGAGCGCGTCGAGCTCTGCGCGCGACCACGCGCCGTCGGCGACGACGACGCGGTGCGCGAGCGCGAGGGACTCCCCCGGCGCGAGGACGATCTCCTCGGCGAACGCGGGCGACGGGTTGATCGCCGCGAACGGCTCGGAGCGCACGAACCAGCGGATCGGGACGGCGGCCGAGGACGTCCCCGCGAAGACGAGCATCGTCGCGGCGCCGTCGACCTCGTCGTGGTTGCCGACGATCGCGAGCCACTCGGCGGTGTCGCCCATCATCTGCTCGCCGCCCTTGCCGCCTGCGGCAAGGATCTCGCCGCCCGTCCACGAGCGCGGGCCGCGCCAGAACCAGCCCGTGTAGCCGGCGTTCTCGCGCCCGTGCGTCGTGGGGCTGCCGAGCTCGATCGGCGCGCCGCGCACGTTGCGCAGCTCGGTCGCGAAGTCGAGGGTCCACGTGCCGCGCGCGACGTCGATGCCGTGGACGCGGATCGTGCGGGACTCCTCCATCCAGCTCTCACCCGCGCGCGTCACCCACGTGAGCCGTTCCACGAAGCGCAGCTCGGCCTCGCCGACCTCGAAGGCGTCGAAGCCCTCGTGCCGCATCGAGCCGACGTTGTCGCGCCACTCGTAGCCCTTCTCGACGCTGAACGTCTTGCCGCCCCAGAAGTTCTGGTCGCCCACGTGCGACCACGTCATCTGGAAGCCCTTGTGCCAGCGGTGGTCCCACGGTCGGAACGCGGAGACGAGCGCGCCCCCGAGCGTGCGCAGCGGATGGATGTAGGGCTTGCGCGCCTCCTGGGGCGGCGTCGAGGGCACGTAGACGTAGTCAGCGATCTCCACGCCGCCGACGGCGACGAGCACGTGCTCGCCGTGGACGTGCGTGACGGTCAGGCGCGTGTCGCGCTCGCCCGTGCCGGGGACGACGGCCGGCGACTGGAACTCAGACACGCGCGGCCTCCCCGTCGCGCAGGCGCCGGGCGATGCCGGCGTCGCCGCTCATCGTCCAGTAGAACGGATCGTCGACGCCGATCGCCTCCCGTCGCACGGCCTCGCCCGTGCTCGCGGCGCGGTATAGACCCGTGATGAGCTCGAGCACGCGACGACCGTCCCGCCCGCTCGCCCGCGGGCGCTCGCGCGCGCGGAACGACGCGAGCAGCTCCGCGAGCTGGGCGCCGTGCGAGCTCCGCACGTTCTCGACCGGGCGCCAGGAGGCGATGCGGGCCTCGTCCGTGACGTGCGGCGCGGGCGTCCACGTCCAGTCGTCGTTGCCATAGCCGTAGACGTGCGAGAGCTCGACCGTCGCGTCCGTGAAGTCGAAGCGCAGGTAGCTCGTCTCCCGCGGCGAGAGGATGCTGTTGACCATCGACACGAGGGCGCCGCTCTCGAACCTCACGCACGCGAGGGAGACGTCCTCGGTCTCGACGTCGCGCTCGAGCGTGCCCATCATCGCGCGCACCTCGCTCCAGTCCCCCAGGAGCGAGAGCATGAGGTCCATCTGGTGGATGCCGTGCCCCATCGTGGGACCGCCGCCCTCGGTCGCCCACCTGCCGCGCCAGGGCAGGTCGAAGTAGTTCGGGGCGCGATACCACAGCGTGTTGCACACCCCGACGAGGGGGGAGCCGAGCTCGCGGTCGCGGATCTGCTGCCGCAGGCGCTGCGCGCCCGATCCGAAGCGGTGCTGGAAGACGTAGGCGGCGTACGGGCCGCCGTCCCGCTCGTGCCCGGCGATCTCGTCGTACTCGGCGAGCGAGAGCGCGGGAGGCTTCTCGCACCACACCCACGAGCCCGCGTCGAGGCAGCGGATGACCGCCTCGCGGTGCGCGACGGGCGGCGTGCAGACGACGACGACGTCCGGCCGCTCGGCGCCCAGCATCTCGCCGAGCTCGTCGTAGGCGGCCGGGATGCCCCACTGCGCCGCGAAGGAGCGCGCGCGCTCCCCGTCGACGTCGACGACCGCGACGACCTCCACGGCGCCGTCCTGCGCCTGCACCGCGGGCATGTGCCGCGCTCCCGCGATGTTGCCCGACCCGACGATCGCCGCCCGCACCGGGCGCGCCTCCTCGTATGCCACCGACCGCTCCTTCCTGTCCAGCCCTCGTCCGGCCCGCCCCGTCCCGGTCCGCCCTGCGCCGGGCCGACCTGCTTCGGCCTGCCCTGCTTCGGCCTGCTCTGCGCCGTCCCGCCCTCCGCTCATCGTGCGGCCCCCGTGAACGCCTGCGCCGGGTTCGAGAAGCGCAGGCTCACCGCGAGCCCGATGAGCGCGATGACCATGTAGAACACGGTCATCGCGGCCGTGAGCGACGCCGAGACCCCGCCCGGGTCCGAGAGCTTGCCGAAGATCGTCACGACGAGCGTCTGGGTGTCGGCGCTCGAGACGAAGAACGTGAGCTCGAACGAGCCGAGCACGCGCACGAGCGAGAGGATGCCCGCGGCGACGACGCCGGGCACGAGCAGGGGGACGAGCACGCGTCCGAACAGCTGGAGGTGGCCCGCACCGAACACCTTGGCCGCGCTCTCGATGTCCGGCGAGATCTGCTCGACGAAGGGCACGGTGATGAGGATGACGAGCGGCAGCGTCGGCACGAGGTTGACGAGGATGACCGCGAGCAGCGAGCCGCCGAGACCGATGCGGTACATCATCGCGGCGAGCTGCACGGCGTAGGTCATCGGGGGCAGGATCACGGGCAGCAGCATGACGAGCATGACCGCCGACTTGCCCGGGAACTGCCGGCGCGCGAGCACGTAGCCGGCCGGCACGCCGAAGAGCAGCGCGAGGGCGACGACCGCGAGCCCCACCTCGAACGTCGTGACGATGGAGCGTGCGAGGCCCGGCGTGTCGATCGCCTGCCGATACCAGTCGAGGGTCAGCCCGTCCGGCCACCACGTGCCGCCCCAGTGCGTGGCGAACGAGGTCACGAGCACGGAGACGAACACCCCGAGCAGCACGACGACGAAGCACAGCGCGGCGAACCACGTGATGACCGCGGTGAGCGTCACGCGCGAGAGCGTCCCGCGCAGGCCGGGAGCCCCACGCAGGCCGGGAGCGCCGTCGCGCGAGCGCGCGGACGCGAGCGAGGTCGTGGTCGCGGTCATGTCAGCCCTTCCCCCCGCCCGCGGGCCCGCGGTAGAGCCGGCCCCGGACGAGCACCATGATCCCGAGGATCGCGAGCTCGATGACGGTCATGATGATCGCGATCGCGGCCGCGGCGGTGTAGTCGGACCGCTGGGAGGCCGCCTGGTAGATGGGCAGCGTGAGCACGTGGGTCGCGTTGTCGGGCTGCCCCACGAGGATGGCGGAGGGGAAGACTGCGAACGACTCGACGAGCGCGAGCATGAACGCGGTCAGGATCCCCGGCATCGCGAGCGGCAGCACGACGCGCCAGAAGCGCGCCGCTCGCGAGGCGCCGAGCGTCGCCGCCGCGTTCTCGAGCGTGCGGTCGATTCCGCCGAAGAACCCCATCATGAGCAGGAACGAGAACGGGAGCGTCGTGAGCAGCGTCGCGATGAAGGTGCCCGTGTAGTTGTAGAGGAACGAGCCCTGCGGAAGTCCGAGCGCCTCGAGGGCGAGGTTGGCCCATCCGAAGGGGGCGAAGAACCGCTGCATGCCCTGCGCGATGAGGATGCTGCCGAAGGTGAGCGGGAGCATGAGGACGAGCGTGATCGCGCGCCGCCCCCGGAAGTCGCGCCGGGCCTGGAAGGCGATGGGAGCGGCGATCACGATGCTCGCGACCGAGACCGGGAGGGCGAGCGCGAGCGTCTTGAGGATCGACCCGGAGAGATACGGATCGCTGAAGAAGTCCGTGTAGTTGGCGAACGGGCCGCCGTGCTCCGGCTCGAACGAGATCGACACGCCGTACACGAAGGGGTAGACGAAGAGCCCCGCGACGACGACGACCGCGGGGAGCAGGAGCACGAGCGTGCCGTCGACGCCGCGCTCGGCGAGCCGGTGGCGCAGCGGCGGACGGGGCCGCCCGGCCTGCGCCTCACTCATCGCGCTCACGCCCGGCCTCCCTCTGCTCGCCCGCTCCGGGGTAGACGAGCACGCGCTCGGGGGCGATCGCGAGGCCGAGCGTCTCGCCCGCCCGCACCGGGCGGTCGGTGCGCACGTGCAGCACGACCCCCTGCTCCGTGCGCACGCGCACCGACAGCTCTCGGCCGTGGTACTCGACGACCTCCGCGAGCGCACGCAGGCCGCTCCCGTCGGCGGTCACGGCGAGATCCTCCGGACGCATCGCGACCGTGACCTCCGCGCCGGAGGGGAGCACGGCGGGCGTCTGCACGGTCCCCTCGAGCATGAGGTCGGCCGTCGTCACGACCGCCCGCCCCGCGTCCGCCGCGCCGGCGACCCTCGCGGGGAACAGGTTGCGGTAGCCCATGAAGCTCGCGACGTATGCGCTCGCCGGCTGCGTGTAGACCTGCTCGGGCGTCCCCGTCTGCTCGAGCCGCCCGGCGCGCAGCACGACGAGCCGCGTCGCGAGGGACAGCGCCTCCTCCTGGTCATGCGTGACGTAGAGCACCGTGAGGTCGCGCTCCTGATACAGGCGCTTGATCTCCGTGCGCATCTCCACGCGCAGCGCGGCGTCGAGGTTGGAGAGCGGCTCGTCCATGAGGATGAGCTCGGGATCGATCGCGAGCGCGCGCGCGATCGCGACACGCTGCTGCTGTCCCCCGGAGAGCTGCGCGGGCAGCTTCTCGGCATGGTCGCGCAGCTGCACGAGCTCGAGCGCCTCCATCGCGCGCTCGCGCCGGACCGGGCGCGGAACGCGCCGCATCGCGAGGCCGAACTCGACGTTCCTCCGCACCGTGAGGTGCGGGAAGAGCGCGTAGTTCTGGAACACCATGCCGAAGCCCCGCCGCTCGGGCCGGAGGGTGTCGATCCGCTCCTCGTCCCGCCAGATGGAGCCGCCGCTGAGGGGCTGGAGCCCGGCGAGGCACGCGAGCGCCGTCGACTTGCCGCAGCCGGAGGGCCCGAGCAGGGCGACGAACTCGCCGCGAGCGAGCTCGAGGTCGAGGTCCATGAGGGCCGGCGTGCGACCGTACCGGCGCGAGACGCCTCGCATCTGCACACGCTGGAAGCCCGTGCGCCCGTGCGCTCTGCTCGTGCGCGTCGGCGCGGTCGTGGCGGTCGCCGCGGTGACGGGTGCGCTCGTGGTCATGTCAGCCGCCCACCTTGCTGCCGATGTTCCTCTGCCACAGGTCGAAGGCGTCCTGGAGCCTCGCCGGGGTGAGCGGGACGTGCGTCGTGCCCGTCGTGAACGCCTTCGGGTAGAAGTCGGGACGGCCGAACTGCTCGATGAGCTTCCGCGCGTCGGGCGACGCGTTCGCGGTCGTCACGTTCTTGTTGGCGGTCGTGAGCGTGCCGTTGCCGAGGGTCGCGGCCTGCGCCTTCTCGCCGATGAGGTCCTTCTCGAGCTGCAGGTCGACGTAGAGCACCTCGGGCGAGACACCCTTGGGGATCATCATGAAGTGCCCGTCCGAGACCCACGCCTGCTTCTGGAAGAGCGCGACCTTCTCATCGCTCGGCCACGTGCCGTTCTGGCGGTTGTTCATGTCGAACGAGATGATCGTGGGCACGAGCTCGAGCTGCCCCGCGCCGAACTGCTGGTTGAGGATCGTCGTGCTCGAGGGATACGAGGAGACGTACTGGCCGAGGTCGGACAGGTACTTCCACGTCTTGTCCCAGCCGTGGGCGGGGTCGGAGGGGTCCGTGTCGCCGAGCATGTAGGGCAGGCTCATCATGAACGTGCGCCCCGGGCCGGAGTTGGCCGGCTGGGCGTAGCTGAACTTGCCCGGGTGCGCCTTCGCCCACGCGAGCAGCTCCTGTGGCGTCGTCGGCACGTCCGGCACGGTCGAGGGCAGGTAGGCGAGCAGGGGGCCGGACGGGTTGTAGCGATTGAGCACGCCGAGGCCGTCAGCGAGGTCCTGGAACTGCTTCATGCCCGCGTCCTGCACCGTGTCGAGACCCCCGAGGTCCTTGTCGAACTGCGGCAGCTGCCGCACGAGCAGGTCCTGCGCCTGCGCGGCGCCCAGCACGTCGGGACCGCCGAGCACGAGCGAGATGTCGACGGCGCCCGCGGTCTGCTGGGCTTTGACCTTGCCCGCCACGTCGGGCGCCGCCGCGGACTGGAAGCTGATGCTCGAGATGAGGTCCGGGTGCGCCTTCGCGAACTCCTGGAGCGTCGCCTGGCTCGAGACGAGGTCGCCCGCGCCGTCGAGCACCGTGATCGCGACGGGCTTGGCCGGCTTCTTCGGCACGAGCGCGTCGTCCTGCGCCGCGCCCTGGCTGCCGGGAGCGCCGCACGCCGCGAGAAGCACGGCGCTCACGGCAGCCACGCCGATGCCGAGCGATGCCCGTCGACGACTGTGTCTGGTCATCCTCTGTTCCTTCCCCACGCTGGGCGAACACGTCGCGATCGACGGCTTGGGAACGGCCGCCTGGAAATCGCTTTCCGCCATTCAACAGGGTCGTCGGCGCAGATGCAAGTCCCCTCCCGCCCGGAATGCGTCTCTTAGCAGCTGGAGTTCATCGCCCACGGCGCGAGCGCAAGGGCTGCCGCGGTCGACGGCTCGGAAAGACTCAGGGAAAGAGCTTTCCGTCAGGACGTGGCCCGGGACCGGCCCCGGCGCGGCACGGGCGGCGTGCTCTCCCGCACGACGATCTCGCCGCCGACGCGCACGACGGTCGGCTCGCCGCCCGCTCGGGCGAGGGCGAGGGCGACGGCCTGCTCGCCGAGGCTCTCGAGCGGCACGCGCACCGTCGTGAGCGAGGGCGTGACGTCGCGCAGCGTGCCGATGTCGTCGAAGCCCGCGATCGCGAGGTGTCCCGGCATGGCGATGCCCGCCTCGCGGAAGCGCGCCATCGCGCCGACCGCCATGACGTCGTTCGCGGCGAGCACGACGTCCACCTCGAGCTCACGGCGCAAGAGCTCGCCCGCCGCCGCGTATCCGCCGTCACGCGTGAACGGGCCCTCGATGACAGCCGCCTCGGGCACGTGCGCGCCCCCCGCCGCGATGCCCGCGAGGTACCCCGCCGACCGGTCGCGCGCGGTGAGCAGCTCGCGCGGACCCGCGAGGAGCGCGAAGCGCCGGTAGCCGAGCGTCACGAGGCGACGGGCGAGGGCCTCCGCCGCCTCGCGGTTCTCGAGCGCGACCGTGTCGAAGGGAAGCCCCTCCTGGCTCACGAGCGCGACCCTGCCGCCCTCGCTCTCGAACGCGCGCAGCTCGGTGCTGAGGCGCGTCGCCGACTCCTCCCCCACGTGCCGGCTGCCGACGAGCACGAGGATCCGGGGGCGGTGCCGGCGCAGCTCCTCGACGATCCGCAGCTCCTTCTCCGGCCGCCGCTCGGACACTGAGATCGTGACGATGAGGTTGGCGTGCTCGGCGGCACGGAAGACGCCCGCCGCGATCGTCGAGAAGTAGGGGTCGGTGATGTCGCTCACGACGAGCGCGACCGACGCGCTCCGCCCGCCCGCGACCGCCTGCGCGGAGAGGTTCGGCGAGTAGTTGAGCCGGGCGGCGGCCACGAGCACGCGACGCCGGTAGGCGTCCGCGACGCGCCGCTCGCTCCCGTTGAGCACGCGTGAGGCGGTCGCGAGCGAGACTCCCGCCTCCCGTGCGACGTCGACGAGCGTCGGGGCGGACGCGGGGTCCTTCGCGCGCGGCATCGAACCTCCCGGGCAACGCTTTCCGACAGCCTAGCCGCGGGCCGCGCCGCGCCGGGCTCCCCCACGCGGAGCGCCCCCGCCCGGATCCTGGAGGCGGCGGATCCGGGCGGGGACGGCCCGCGTGCGGCGGGTCAGCTCGTGGGCCGCGTGAGGTCGTAGAGGGTCACGCCGTCGACGGTCGTCGCGGTGAAGGTCTCCTCGACCCACTGCTCGATCTGGGAGGACGCGTCGGAGCCCCCGTTCGACCGGCCCACCCCGCCCGCGATGAAGTAGTGGATCGCGCCCTGGTCGACGTAGGTCTGGAACTGCGCGAGCGTCGGCGAGGGGTCCGAGCCGTTGAAGCCGCCGATCGGCATGACCGGGTCGCCCGTCGCGAGCTGGTATCCGGCCGCGCTGTTCGAGCCGATCGCCGCCGCGACCCAGCGGTAGTCGCCCGCGTCCTTCTCGAGCAGCGCGCTGAGCCTCGCGCTCACGCGCGAGGACTCGAGCAGCCCGCCCGCGCCGGCTCCGACGCCCTGGCCCGTGCCCGCCTGGCCCGTGCCCGCTTGGCCCGTGCCGTTCTGGGCGCCCGGTGCTTGCGCCCCCGCGGGCGGCTGGCCGCCCCCGACGCCGCCATTGCCCTGGCCGCCGAGTCCCGGGAGGCTCGTGCCCGTGCCGCCCTGGCTCGCTCCCGGGAAGCCCTGGCCGCCGCCGCCGAAACCCTGGCCGCCGCCGAAGCCGCCGCCGGGTCCCCCCATCGCTCCCGCGACCGAGGGCCCCGCCGTCACGATCGACCCCTCGTGGGCGGTCGTGACCGTCTGCAGCGTGTACGCCGCGGGCGCAAGCAGCGCGGCCGTGAGCGCGGCCGACGCCGCGGCGGTCGCGAGACCGCGGCCGCGCGGCGGCATGAGCACGAGCACGGCCGCGACGATCGCGATCGCGAGCACGACGACCTTGAGCCACGGCAGCCACGAGCTCGCGCGGTCGAGGAGCGCCCACGCCCACACGCCGGTGACGAGCACCGAGACGGCGAGCAGGATGCGGGCCCACCAGGCCGAGCGGCGCGACCACACGAGGCCCGCGCCGATCGCGATCGTCCCCGCGAGCGCGGGCGCGAGCGCGACCGTGTAGTACGCGTGGAAGATGCCGGCCATGTAGCTGAACGCGAGGCCCGTGACGACGAGCGTGCCCGCCATGAGCAGCAGCACGACGCGGCGCGGGTCCCCGCGGCGCGCACGCCCGATGACGACGAGTGCGCCGACGAGCAGGAGCAGGGCGGCGGGCAGCAGCCACGCGATCTGTCCGCCCACCTCGCCCTCGAACAGGCGCAGGATGCCCGTCTGCCCCCACATGCCGCCGGCGCCGGCGGCCGCTCCCCCGAGTCCGCCCGTGACGCTGCCGGTCTCGTCGCCCGTGAGACGACCGAGGCCGTTGTAGCCGAAGGTGAGCTCGAGGAACGAGTTCGTCTGCGATCCGCCGATGTAGGGACGCAGATCGGCCGGCACGAGCTCGACGATCGCGACCCACCATCCCGCGCTCACGACGACCGCCGCGAGCGCGGCGAGCGCGTGCAGGATCCTCCTGCCCCACCGGCCGGGAGCGGAGGCGAGGTACACGCCCGCGAGCACGGGCAGCACGAGGAACGCCTGCAGCTGCTTCGTGAGGAAGCCCAGGCCGATCATGGCGCCGGCGAGCAGCACCCAGCGCAGGGCGCCGGACTCGATCGCCCGCACGACGAAGTAGGTCGCGAGCGAGAGCAGCAGCACGAGCAGCGCGTCCGGGTTGTTGAAGCGGAACATGAGCGCCGCGACGGGCGTGAGCGCGAGCACGCCGCCCGCGAGCAGGGCGATCTGCGGCGCGTAGGCACGGCGCACCGTCGCGTAGACGACAGCGATCGTCGCGACGCCCATGAGCGCCTCCGGCAGCAGGATCGACCACGAGCTCAGGCCGAACAGGCGCACCGAGAGGGCCATGATCCACAGGGCGGCCGGGGGCTTGTCGACCGTGATCGAGTTCGAGGCGTCGGAGGAGCCGTAGAAGAACGCCTCCCAGTCCACCGAGCCCGCCTGGACGGCGGCGGAGTAGAAGGAGTTCGCCCAGCCGCTCGCCGCGAGGTCCCATACGTAGAGGGCCGCGGCGATCGCGAGCAGGCCGAGCAGGGCGGGGCGCTCCCAGCGCACGGCCGCGTCGACCCCCGCGAGGCGCCGGAGCAGGCGCACGGGGACCGGCGGCCCGGGGCGCCTCGCCGCGGTCGAGGCCGTGTCGGACGCGGCCGGGGTCGAGGTCGTCGTGGTCATTCCACGCTCGCTTTCTCGTCGTCGCGCTCGGCGAGGAGCGCCTCGCGCGTGGTCATGGGCTCGCGCGTGGCGGGCAGCGGGTCGGCGGCGTCGGCGCGCTCGCGGCGGAACACCCACAGGCGCAGGAGCACGAAGCGCAGCACGGTCGCGACGAGGTTCGCAACCGTGAGCGTCACGAGCTCGGCGACGACGGACGCGCCGGGCTGCACGAGGTGCAGCAGCACGAGCGACCCGCTCGTGATGGCCCACGCGAGGCCGAAGACGACGAAACCCTGGAACTGGTGCCGCACGGCGCCGAGCCGACCGCGGACGCCGAAGGTGAACCGGCGGTTGGCGGCCGTGTTCGCGACGGCCGTGAGCAGGAGTGCCGCGAAGTTCGCGACCTGCGCGGGCAGGAGCGCCTGCAGCAGCAGGTAGAGCAGGCCGTAGGCGAGCGTCGAGAGGCCGCCGATGACGGCGAACCGCACGACCTGCCCGAGGAACGTGGGCGGCCGCGGCGGCTCGAACGGGCGTCGCCCGAGCGCGGCGTAGACGTCCTCGAGCGGGATCGCACCCGACGCGAGGCCGCGTCCGACGCGCGCCATCCCCCGGAGGTCCGTGATGGCGGTCGCGACGAGGTCGACGGACGAGCGCTCGTCGTCCACCCAGTCCACGGGCACCTCGTGGATGCGCAGCCCCGCGCGCTCGGCGAGCACGAGCAGCTCGGTGTCGAAGAACCAGCCGGTGTCCTGCACGAGAGGCAGCAGCCGGCGCGCGACATCGGTCCGCATGGCCTTGAAGCCGCACTGGGCGTCCGAGAACCGCACGCCCATCGAGCGCCGCAGCAGGAAGTTGTAGGCGCGCGAGACGAGCTCGCGCTTGGGGCCGCGCGTCACGCGCGATCCCGCCGCCAGCCGCGTGCCGATCGCGACGTCCGAATGGCCGGAGAGCAGCGGCGCGACGAGCGGGGGCAGGGCGCGCAGGTCGGTCGAGAGGTCGACGTCCACGTACGCGACGACCTGTGCCGAGGAGGCGAGCCACGTCGTCTTGAGCGCTCCCCCGCGACCCTTCGTCGTGACGCGCACGAGGCGCACGCGGTCGAGACCGCGCGCGAGCCCCTCCGCGATGCGCGGCGTCGCGTCGGTGCTCCCGTTGTCGGCGATCGTGATGGCCCACGGAACGTCGACGGCGCGCGCGAGGTAACGGTGCAGCTCGCGTACGCTCCGCTCGAGGGTCTCCTCCTCGTCGAAGACGGGGACGACGACCTCGAGCATGGGCGAGGATGCGTCCGAGTGGTCGTTCATGCCCGCGATCGTGCGCGCTCGGGCTATGCGGCGTGCTGGCGCATCCTATGAAGCGGCCGGGACCACCGCTCCGGGCGCGAGGGGGTAGTGGCACGCGACCGGATGCGGGAACCTCTACACGGGCCAGACGCTCGGCCCGAACAGCGGGGACGTCATGCTGTGAGGGCGGTCGTGAGGTCCTCGATGAGGTCCTCGACGTCCTCGATGCCGACCGAGAGCCGCACGACGTTCTCGGGCACGGCGAGCTCGGTGCCGCGCACCGACGCGTGCGTCATCTCGCTCGGGTAGCCGATGAGCGACTCGACGCCGCCGAGGGACTCCGCGAGCTGGAACAGGCGCGTGGACTCCGCGAACCGGCGCGCCGCCTCGGGGCCGCCCGCGAGCGCGAGGGAGAGCATCCCTCCGAAGCCGCGCATCTGGCGCGCGGCGACGTCGTGGCCCGGGTGGTCGGGAAGTCCCGGGTAGTAGACGCGCTCGATCGCGGGATGCTCTCGCAAGCGCTCGGCGATCGCCTGCGCGTTCGCGCAGTGCCGCTCCATGCGCACCGCGAGCGTCTTGATGCCGCGCGTCGTCAGCCACGCGTCGAGCGGGCCGCTGATCGCGCCCGCGCCGAACTGCACGAAGCCGATCCTCTCGGCGAGCTCGTCGTCGTCGAGCACGAGGGCGCCGCCGACGACGTCGGAGTGCCCGCCGAGGTACTTCGTCGTCGAGTGGACGACGACGTCCGCGCCGAGGGCGAGGGGTTGCTGGAGCGCGGGCGACGCGAAGGTGTTGTCGACGACGACGAGC
>JAATFA010000150.1 GCA_015655445.1 Actinomycetales bacterium
GACGAAGTGGGTCACCCGGCCGTCGGTGTCGCGCCAGATCTCCGGACCCGTGGTCTCGTAGTGGCTGAGCGGGCCGTTCGGGTTCGAGTACTGGTCGGGCTTGAACGCGCCCGGGATCTCCCGCGCGAGACGATAGGAGACGCTGTAATACGACTCCGGGCTCTCGGGCGCGACGGCCGTCGGCGCGACGACGATCTCGGCGCCGTACGCCGTGAGCACGTTCCGCTTGTCCTCGCCGACCTTGTCCGGCACGACGAAGATGCAGCGATAGCCGCGCTGTTGCGCGACGAGGGCGAGCCCGACGCCCGTGTTGCCGCTCGTCGGCTCGACGATCGTGCCGCCCGGACGGAGCCGCCCCTCGCGCTCGGCGGCGTCGATGATGCGCGCGGCGATGCGGTCCTTCGACGAGCCGCCGGGGTTGAGGTACTCGACCTTCGCGAGGATCGTCGGCGCGTACCCCTCGGTCACGCGATTGAGCCGCACGAGCGGCGTGTTGCCGACGAGATCGAGCACGGACCGGGCATAGGTCATGCCCTCGAGCCTAACCGCCGCCCTCGGCGCGTTACGGCCTCACGAGGCCGGCCGCTCCGCCCTTCGGGTGCGATCGGCCTCGCGGCGTCGCGGCGACCCCGGTCTGCTGCTCCCACAGGCGCGCGTAGACGCCGTCCGCGGCGAGCAGCTCCGCGTGCGTGCCGCTCTCGACGATGCGGCCCTCGCTCACGACGTGGATGCGGTCGGCGCCGACGATCGTCGAGAGGCGGTGCGCGATCGCGATCGTCGTGCGGCCCGTCGCCGCCGCGTCGAGGGCGGCCTGCACGACCCGCTCGGAGATCGTGTCGAGGGCGCTCGTGGCCTCGTCGAGCACGAGCACGGCGGGATCGGCGAGCAGCACGCGCGCGATCGCGACGCGCTGCTTCTCCCCGCCGCTCAGGCGGTAGCCGCGCTCGCCGACGACCGTGTCGTAGCCGTCCGGGAAGCGCGCGATCGTGTCGTGGATGTGGGCGGCGCGCGCGGCCGCCTCGAGCTCGGCGTCGCTCGCGTCCGGCCGCGCGTAGCGGAGATTGTCGGCGATCGACGCGTGGAAGAGGTAGGTCTCCTGTGTCACGAGCCCGATATGCCGCACGAGCGAGACCTGCTGCAGGTCGCGCACGTCGTCCCCGGCGAAGAGCACGCGTCCGTCCGCGACGTCGTAGAGGCGCGGCAGGAGGTAGGAGATGGTCGTCTTGCCTGCGCCCGACGGGCCGACGAAGGCGACGTACTGCCCGGGCTCGACGGTGAACGAGACAGAGTCGAGGGTCGGCGGCGCGGTCGGCGGCGCGTCGGGATAGCGGAAGGAGACGCGGTCGAACTCGACGCGGCCGAGGAGCTCGCGCGAGACCTCGCGCGCTCCCGGGCGGTCGGCGATCGCGGGCACGAGGTCGAGGTACTCGAAGATGCGCGCGAAGAGCGCCCCCGAGGTCTGCAGGTCGAGCGCGACGCGCAGCAAGCCCAGCAGGGGGAACATGAGCCGCGCCTGCACGGTTGTGAAGGCGACGATCGTGCCCGCCGTCACAGGCACGTGACGCAGGATGAGCGCCGCCGCGACGAGGTAGACGACAGCGGGGACGACGGAGAGGAAGACGTTGACGAGCGCGAAGAACCACTGCCCGCTCATCGTCTGCCGCACCTGCAGCGCGATCTGGTTGCGGTTCTCGCCTGCGTAGCGCGCGAGCTCCGCCTGCTGCCGGCCGAAGCTCTTGGCGAGCAGGATGCCGCTCACGCTCAGCGACTCCTGCGTGATCGCGGACATCTCGCTCAGCGACTCCTGCGTGCGCGTCGCGATGCGCGCGCGCACCTGCCCCACGCGGCGCTGCGCGAGCACGAGCACGGGCAGGAGGACGACCGCGACGACCGTGAGCTGCCAGCTGAGCACGAGCATCGAGACGAGCGCCGCGAGCACCGTGACGGTGTTGCCGATGACGCTCGAGACGGTGTTGCTCAGCACGCTCGCGACGCCGCCGACGTCGTTCTGCAGGCGCGACTGGATGACGCCCGTCTTGGTGCGCGTGAAGAACGCGAGCTCCATGCGCTCGAGGTGGGCGAACAGGCGCAGCCGCAGCTCGCCCATCACCCGGTTGCCGACCGTCGCCGTGAGGTAGGTCTGCCACACGCCGAGCGCGGCGGAGAGCGCCCAGAGTCCGACCATGGCGCCGACGAGCACGAGCAGGACGCGCACGTTCGGGCCGCCGGGCGGGAAGAGCCCGTCGTCGAACGCGAGCTTCGTGAGCAGCGGCGGCAGCACGCTCAGGCCCGCCGAGACGAGCACGAGGGCGACCGTGAGCACGAGCGCGCCGCGGTGGGGACGGAAGAGCTCGCCGATGCGCGCGAGCAGGTGCGGGATGCGCGGGGCCTCGGCGTTCGCGCGGCGCTGCGCATCGGCGTCGAGCGGTCGCATCGCGCCCCGCCCGACCCCCGCGGGGACGCCGGCGGATGCGCGAATGCCGCTCATGCGTCCGCCGCCCATCCCGCTCACAGCACGAGGCTACAAGCGGTTCGCGAGCGGCCGGACGGCGTTCCGCTCACGGCGCACAGACGCGGGACGGCCGCGGGGCGGACGCGGGAGAGCCGAGCGAGGGGCGCGCTCAGGCGCGACGGGAGCCGCGGCGGATGTAGCCGAACACGGCGGTCGCGACGAAGAGCACGATGCCGAGGATCGCGAGCCACAGCAGGCCCTTGACCGCGAAGCCCAGCACGGCGAGCACGAGCCACACGATGAGCAGGATGATCACGAGAGCGAGCATGCGACGACGCTACGCGTCCTCTCCGCGGCCGCACGGCTCCCTGGACACCCGCTGGGAGAGCCCCCGGCGGGCCGGGGGCTCTGCTGTGATGTCCAGGGATGCACGGCCTTGAGGAGCTGATCACGGCCCTCACCGCCCGAAAGCGGGCAGCCCGCCTCCGGGCGACCTCGGACCGGGAAGGCACCCGCAACGATCGCTGTCAGCCCCGTCCCGGCATCAGTGATCTGCACACCGTATCGACGAGCACTCCCCGGTCGCCTACGCCGAGATGCACGCTGACGAGCGACCCGAGACCGCGATCGGCGATCTGCGGCGGCCGAGACCGACCCGTCATGATCGACGACCTGCCGGGCCAGCCGGAGCCGTTGGCGCGGCGTAGAACCTCCTCGGCGCAGAGCGGACGCAGTAAGCAGCTCCACGCTGTCACGGAGGTTCTCGTCACATCAGGACGTCCAGATCGAACAACGTCCCTGGGCACCACAGCTAGCGGTTCGACCCCGCGAGCAGGGCCTGCACGAAGTACCGCTGGAAGCCGAAGAAGACCACGAGCGGGATCACCATCGACAGGAAGGCGCCCGAGGAGAGCACGTCGATGTTCGCGCCGAACTGCCGGAGCTGGCTCTGGATCGCGACCGTGATGGGCTGCGACGTCGAGTTCGAGAAGATGAGCGCGACCAGCAGGTCGTTCCACGTCCACAGGAACTGGAAGATCCCGAGCGAGGCGATCGCGGGCAGGCCGAGCGGGAACACGACGCGCGCGAAGATGCGCGCCTCGCTCGCGCCGTCGATGCGCGCCGCCTCGAGCAGCTCGGCGGGCAGCTGCGAGAAGAAGTTGCGCAAGAGGAAGATCGCGAACGGCAGCCCGAACGCGACGTGGAAGAGGATGACGCCGACGATCGAGCCGAAGATGCCGATGGCGCCGAAGAGCTTCGCGATCGGGATGAGCGCGACCTGCAGCGGCACGGCGAGCAGCACGATGACGGCGATGAGCATCCAGTCGCGGCCCGGGAAGTGCATCCACGAGAACGCGTAGGCCGCAAGCGCTCCGATGACGATCACGAGGATCGTCGTGGGCACGACGATGAGGACGGTGTTGAGGAAGGAGCCCGTGATCGTGGGATTCGCGAGCAGATCCTCATAGTTCTCGAGCGTGAGCTGCGCGGGCTTGAGGAAGACCGTCCACCAGCCGGACTGGCTGTTGTCCGCCGACGAGCGGAACGACGCGATGAACAGGCCGACGGTCGGCACGAGCCAGAACACGGCGACGACCGCGAGCACGATGTTCACGACGCCCGTCGAGAGCGCCGCGACGATGCGCTGACCGAGGGTGCGCCGACCGCGCACGATCGTGAGGCCGCTCACCGCTCGCGCTCCCTGCGGAAGCGCCGCACGTTGAGGATCATCGACGGCAGCACGAGCACGAGCAGCAGGATCGCGAGGGCGCTCCCGAGTCCCTGGTTGTTGCCGCCGCCGAACGACACGTTCCACATCTCGACGGCGATCACGTTCGCCGCCGGTTTCGACTCGCCCGGCGGGATGACGTAGACGAGGTCGAAGATCTTGAGCACGTTGATGATGAGCGTGACGAAGACGACGACGAGCACGGGCATGAGCAGGGGCGCCGTGATGCGCCGGAAGACCTGCCACTCGGTCGCGCCGTCGACGCGGGCCGCCTCCTGCAGGGAGCGGTCGAGCGCCGAGAGGCCCGAGGCGATCATGATCATGGCGAAGCCCGCCCAGATCCAGATGTAGCTCGAGATGACGACGACGTTGATGAGCGAGGGGCCGAGCCAGGGGATGCCCGACGCGCCCTGCGTGAAGTTCGACGCCGGCATCGTGACGGTGTAGCGCCCCCCGTCGAGCCCCGTCAGCCGGTAGGTGCCGTCGTCCGCCGTCGTCGCGCTCGCGACCACGGCGCCCGAGGAGTCGACCGCCTGCACCGTGAGTCCGGGCAGGCCCTTCTTGCCCGGGTCGATGTGCCCGTTCGTGCCGCCGCCGCCGCGCACGAGGTCGAGCCACACGGTCCCGGTGATCTCGCCCGCCCGCGCGTGCGGCGGCTCGGCCGCCTGCTTCGCCGTCTCGGGGATCTCGCTCTGCCGGATGCCGATGAGCGGGAAGCCCTGCGAGCCGCCCGCCATGACGGGCTCCGCGCCGGAGAGGGCGCCGTCGCGCGCCACGACGCCCGCGTCCGGCCGCTCGCGCGCCCCGGGGAAGGCCGCCGTGTCGGTGAAGGCGTCGCGCACGGCGACGACGATCGCGTTCGCGACGCCGACCTGCGGGTTCTCCTGGAACACCGTGCGGAAGATGACGCCCGCCGCGAGCATCGAGATCGCCATGGGCATGAAGATGATGAGCTTGAAGGCGGTCGCCCATCGGATGCGGTCGAGCAGCACGGCGAAGACGAGCCCGAGCGCCGTGCACGCGATGGGCGCGACGATGACCCAGATGAAGTTGTTCCGGATCGCGGTGAAGGTGTCCGGGTCCGTGAACATCGTGACGTAGTTGTCGACGCCGACGAACTCTCCGCCGCTCGCGCTGTAGAACGAGCGCCACAGCGTGTAGAGGATCGGGTAGACGACGAGCGCGCCGAGCAGCACGATCGCGGGCGCGAGGAAGACGATCGCGAGCACGATCGTGCGGTTCCGTCCGCCGCGGCGCGGACGACGAGCGTCCGCGCCGACGACGGCCGGTGAGGCGAGCGAGGCCGTCACCGTCGCGACCTCTACTTCCAGGCGGCGGCCGCCGCTTGCTCGAGCTTCTGCTGCGTGCCCTCGACGTCGGTCGGGTTGTTGAGGAACTCGATCATGACCTGCCACTCCCCCGAGCCCTCGGTGCCGCCGAACGCGGCCGGCGCGAGGTCCGACATGTCGAAGCGGAAGGTCTGTGCGCCGACGAGCGCCTGGGCGATCTGACGCGACGTGTCGTCCGGGTAGGAGGAGAGGTCGACGTTCTTGTTCGGCGAGGTGAACCCGCCGAGCTTGACCCAGATCTCGCCCGCCTCGGGCGAGGCGAGGTACTTCATGAGGGCCATTGTCGCCTTGTCGTCCTTGAACGCGACCGCGGCGTTGCCGCCGCCGACGACGGTCGGCCCCGACCCGTTGATCGACGGGAAGTCGTAGAACTTGGCCGTCTCGCCGACCTTCGCGCTCGTGTCCTGCGAGATGTTCGTCGCGAGGAAGTCGCCCTCGAACACTGTGCCGGCCTTCGGGTCGTCGCCGAACACCTCGGTGACCGTCTCCGGGAACGTGCGCTGCGCCGACCCCGGCTCGACGAGCGTGCTGTTGCCCCACAGCTGCCCGAGCGTCTGCAGCGCCGTCGTGACCGACGGGTCCGTCCAGGGGATCTCGTGATTGCTGAGCTTGTCGTACATCTCCGGGCCAGCCGTGCGCAGGTACACGTTCTCGAACCAGTCGGTGAGCGGCCAGCCGACGTCCGCGCCGATCGAGATGCCCGCGTAGCCGGCGTCGGAGACGAGCTGGAGCTGCTTGAGGAAGTCGTCCCACGTCTTGGGCACGGTCGCGCCGGCCTCATCGTAGATGTCGGCGTTGTACCAGACCGTGGACTTGTTCGAGCCCTTGAACCACACGCCGTACGGCGTGCCGTCGACCGAGCCGAGGTCGATCCAGTCCTGGCTGTAGTTCTCCTTGACCGTCGAGAGCACGTCGCTGCTGAGCGGCTTGAGCGCGCCCTCCTGCGCGAGCTGCTTGAGCAGGCCCGGCTGCGGGATCACGGCGATGTTGGGCGGGTTGCCGCCCTCGACCTTCGTGCCGAGCACGGTCGCGATGTTGTTGCCGAGGCTCGTGTAGTTGACCTTCGCGCCCGTCGCCTGCTCGAACCCGTCGAGCACCTTCTCGAAGTCCTTCTGCTCGCTGCCCGACCAGTCCGCGGAGATCTCGAGCGTCTGGCCGGAGAGGTCGACGCCCTTGATCGAGCTCGGAGCGGGGGTGCCGCCGCCTCCCGAGCATGCCGCGAGGGCGAGCGCCGCCGTCACGAGCGCCGCCGGGATCCCGAGCCGGCGAATCGCCGTGTGTCGTCTGCTCATCGTCGGGTGCCTCCTCATCGAGTGCGCGCCGGCGACGACGCCGGCTCATCGTCACGCTAACGCCCCCCGTCCGGGGGGAGACAACCCATGCGGAGGAGCGCTCAGCAGATCGTTATCGACCCCGTCACGATGCCCCGCGCGCTCGCGGACCGCCGTCCGCGCGAGCATGCGCGATCGCGCACGCACAAGAGGGCGCCGTCCCGCAGGACGACGCCCTCTCGGACGCTCGGCGCGCTCGCGCCGGCGAGCCCGGCCGCGGCCGGGCGGGGACTACTTGAGCGTGACGGTCGCGCCGGCCTCCTCGAGCTGCGCCTTCGCCTTCTCCGCGGTCTCCTTGTTCGCACCCTCGAGAACCGTGCTCGGGGCACCGTCGACGAGGGCCTTCGCCTCGCCCAGGCCGAGGCTCGTGAGCGTGCGGACCTCCTTGATGACCTGGATCTTCTTGTCGCCAGCCGCCTCGAGGACGACGTCGAAGGAGTCCTTCTCCTCGACCTCCTCGGCGGCTCCGCCGGCACCGCCGGCGGCAGGGGCGGCGGCCGCGACCGCGACGGGCGCGGCGGCCGTGACCTCGAAGGTCTCCTCGAACTTCTTCACGAACTCGCTCAGCTCGATGAGCGAGAGCTCCTTGAACGCGTCGAGCAGTTCGTCGGTGGTGAGCTTGGCCATGGTGTGTCTCCTTAGTAGTTCTCGTGTGGGATGAGGCGCGGAGCCGATCGGCTACGCGGCCTCCTGCTTCTGCCGCAGCGCGTCGACGGCGCGAGCCGCCTGCGCGAGCGTGGCGTTGAACAGATACGCAGCGCCGAAGAGCGAGGCCTTGAAGGCGCCGGCGAGCCTCGCCAGCAGCACCTCGCGGCTCTCCAGGTCGGCGAGCTGGTTGACCTCCTCGGCGGAGAGCGGGTTCCCGTCGAAGTACCCGCCCTTCACGACGAGGACGGGATTGGCCCTGGCGAAGTCGCGCAGCGCCTTCGCGACGGCGACGGCGTCCCCGTGCACGAAGGCGATCGCGGAGGGGCCGGCGAGCTGGTCGTCGAGGGACTCGATCCCCGCTCGCTTCGCCGCGATCTTCGTGAGCGTGTTCTTCACCACGGCATAGCTCGCGTGCTCGCGGATGCTCGAGCGCAGCTCCTTGAGCTGCGCCACCGTGAGACCGCGGTACTCGGTCAGCAACGCCGCGTTCGAGCTCGCGAACTTCTCGCTCAGCTCGGCGACGGCTGCATCCTTGTTCGCCATGGCACTCCTTGTCCTGGTGCCGGTGCCCCCGGCCCACGAAAAAAGCTCCGGCGCACGCGCACGGAGCTGGACCGATCGGGATCGGGGCACTTCACACGCCTGCGCGGGTCGTCACATCCGTGAGCCTTCGATCGGCGTGCGCGCACGCCGATAACCGGCGGTCTTGGGCTCCGACAAGGATACGCGGGAGCCGCTGCGGGTGCAAGCCGCGGACGCCGCACGATCGGCGCCCGGGCGATCGGCCGTGCTCGGTCGCCCGGGCGCGCGCCGGGCGACCGAGCGCCGCTAGAATCCCGCGTTCCGCTTGGGGCGGTAGTGCTCCTCGAGGCGAGCGATCTCCTCGGGCGTGAGCTCGAGGTCGACCGCCGCCACCGCGTCCTCGAGGTGCCCCTCCTTCGTCGCGCCGACGATGGGCGCCGTGACGGCGGGCTGCGCGAGAACCCACGCGAGCGCGACCTGCGCGCGCGGCACCCCGCGCTCGGCCGCGACGTCCGCGACCGCCTGCGCGACGAGACGATCCGAGTCGTCGTGGTAGAGCTTCTTGCCGAACTCATCCGTGCGCGAGCGCTCGGTCGCCTCGTCCCAGTCGCGCGTGAGGCGCCCGCGCGCGAGCGGGCTCCACGGGATCACGCCGATGCCCTGGTCGAGGCACAGCGGGTGCATCTCGCGCTCCTCCTCGCGCATGAGGAGGTTGTAGTGGTCCTGCATGCTCACGAAGCGCGTCCACCCGTGGATACGCTGCAGGTAGAGCGCCTTCGAGAACTGCCACGCGGCCATCGACGAGGCCCCGATGTAGCGCGCCTTGCCCGCCTTCACGACGTCGTGCAGCGCCTCGAGCGTCTCCTCGATGGGAGTCACGGGGTCCCAGCGGTGGATCTGATAGAGGTCCACGTAGTCCATGCCGAGCCGCGTGAGGCTCGCATCGATCTCCGCGAGGATCGCCTTGCGGGACAGGCCCGCGCCGTTCGGGCCGTCGTGCATGCGGCCGTGCACCTTCGTCGCGACGACGATCTCGTCGCGACGGGCGAAGTCGTGCAGCGCACGCCCGACGATCTCCTCGCTCGAGCCGAGGGAGTAGACGTTCGCCGTGTCGAAGAACGTGATGCCGAGCTCGACGGCGCGCCGGATGAACGGCCGGCTCGCCTCCTCGTCGAGCGACCACGGATGGTTGCCGCGATCCGGCTCGCCGTAGCTCATGCAGCCGAGGGCGATCGCGGAGACCTCGAGCCCGGTCGCGCCGAGACGGACGTACCTCACTGCTCATCCCTCCAGGAGTGCTGCGGCTCGTAGCCAAGCAGGCGACGCGCCTTGTCGATCGACAGGAGCGTCTCGTGCTCGCCGAGCTCCTTGCACACCTCGACGTCGGGGAATACCTCCGCGGCGAGGGAGGCGCTCGAGCGGCTCATGACGGTGTCGGCGTTCGCGATGATGAACGCCTCGAACCCCGGCCCTCGCCTCTCGAGCGCCTTCATGATCGCCTGAGCTGCGTCGCGCGCGTCGATGTACCCCCACAAGTTCCAGCGCCGCAGCTGCGGGTCGGCGTCGAAGTCCGGGAAGCGCGCGTAGTCCTCGGGCACCATGACGTTCGAGAAGCGGAAGGCCGAGACGCTCAGCTCGGGGTCCCACCGGCACAGCTGGCTCGCCATCTCCTCCTCGAGCGTCTTGACGAGCGAGTAGACCGACTCGGGGCGCGGGTGGTACTCCTCGTCGACGGGCAGATACGGCGGCGGCACCTCGAACGGCAGGCCGAGCACCGTCTCGCTCGAGGCGTAGACGATGCGCTTGATGCCGAGCCGCCGCGCCGCCTGGAAGACGTTGAACGTCGTGAGCATGTTGTTGGAGAAGGTCGCGACCTCGCTCAGGATCCCGGGCGCGGGGATCGCCGCGAGGTGCACGATCGCCTCCGCCTGCTCGCCGTCGCGGTCCCCCGCGATCGCGTCGAGGACCTGACCGTAGTCGGTCGTCTCGACACGCACGAAGCCCGGTCCGCGCTCCCCCACCCGGTCGAGGTTGAGCACGTCGTGACCCGCCGCGCGGAGCTCCCGCACGACCGTCGAGCCGAGCTTTCCACTGCCCCCCGTCACCGCAATCCGCATTGATCGTCTCCCTTCGACGTGGCTCCATCCTCCCAGCCGGAGCCGCGCGACGCCCCGGCCATGAGGGGGTGCACATCGTCCCCGCACTCCGCGGCGCCACGGCGGGACCGGCACAGCGCGCGATGGGCGAGCCGTCCCGCGCCAGGCCTCCTGGTGGCTCGCATAGCGGGACACCGCATGGATGCGCGTTCGGGCGGCGCGCATCATCGACCCACACCGGACGCCAGGAGCGCACATTCCAGCGCTCCTGTCCGCCGGGCCACTCGAGGAGGAATGGTGCGGCCCATACGTGTTCCCGATCGGCAGCTGCTGCCGGCCCGTGTGCTCGGCCGCACGGGCATGCGGGTCTCGGTGCTCGGGTTCGGCGGGGCGGTCATCGGCATCCCCGACTACCTCCGTCCGACGGGCGCCGACGAGGCACGCGAGGAGGAGGAGGCCGTCGAGTCGCTCGCGCGGGCGGTCGAGCGCGGCATCACGTACTTCGACACGGCGCCCGGGTACGGCGAGGGCCGGTCGGAGGACCTCATGGGCCGCGTGCTCGAGCCCGTGCGCGGCGACGTGCGCATCGCGACGAAGGTGGGGATGCGCCCGGAGCACGACCCCTCCGCGTGGATGGAGAGCGTGCGGGCGAGCCTCGAGCGACTCCGCACGGACCACGTCGACGTGCTCCAGGTGCACGGCAACACGTGGACCGACGAGTCCGCGCAGTGGCTGCTCGGCACGCCCGCGGAGTTCCTCGAGGAGGTCCGCGGCCGCGGACTCGCGACGGCCGTGGGCTTCACCGCGGAGGCGCCCTCCGGTGGCGTCGAGACGCTCGTCCGCTCGGGACGGTTCGACGTCATGCAGATCGCCTACAGCGTCATCTACCAGGGCGCGTGCGACTACCAGCGGGAGCCGTTCGGGGTCATCCCCCTCGCCAAGAGCCTCGGCCTCGGCGTCACGACGATGCGGACGACGACCTCGGGCGTCTTCCAGCGCCTGCTGCACACCGAGTTCCCCGAGCTCGATCCCGCGCGGATCAGCCGGCTGGCCATCCGCTTCGTGCTCTCCACGCCCGAGGTCGACTGCGCGCTCGTCGGCATGTCGGAGCCCGCCGAGGTCGAGGCGAACGCCGCGCTCGCCGCCGACGAGGCCGACCGCGTGGACCTGCGCGCGCTCCACGACTTCTTCGGCCGACGCGGCACGCGCGGACGACCGCACGGCTCGCGCACCTGAGCGTCTCGACGCCGCCGACGACGACGCCGAGACGCGCCCTCCGCACAGTGACAGTGAAGTGACAGTGAAAGGAAGATCAATGCCTCCCACACGAGAGGTCATGTCCGATCGGGCCGCGGGGCTCAGCCGCCGCAGCCTCCTCACCGGCGGCCTCGCCGCCTTCGGCCTCACCTCCATGTCGTTGCTGGCCGCCTGTTCGACCGGCTCTACGAAGAGCGCCTCCGGCTCCGGCAGCAAGAAGCTCACCTTCTCCACGCCGACCGACGCGGTCGCCACGATCGAGCTGTTCAAGGACTTCGCGGCATCGTTCGAGAAGGCCAACAAGGGCACGTCGGTGAGCGTGATCGAGAACGGCGCGGGCAACTTCGACCAGTGGTTCCAGGCCCACCTCGCCGCGAAGAACGCGCCGGACACGCTCCGCATCACGCCGACCCAGATCGGCACGTACATCGCCAACGGCGGCATGCTCGACATCGCGCCGTACCTTCCGAAGAACTACGGCGACGACTTCAACCCGACCTTCTGGAGCCAGGTCAGCCAGGGCGGCAAGGTCTTCGGCATCCCGCAGTGCGTCGACACGACGGCGATGTTCTACCGCACCTCGATGCTCCAGCAGGTCGGCGCGCGCATCCCGAGCTCGCCCAAGGACGCCTGGACGTGGGACGAGTTCATCGACATCTGCACCGAGGTGAAGAAGATCACGGGCAAGTACGCCTTCTCGTTCCAGTGGTCGACCGGAGCCGGGTACTACTGGCTGCCCGTGCTCTACCAGCACGGGGGCCAGCTCATGAAGAGCGACTTCAAGACGCCCGCGATCACGAGCGACGAGGGCATCGAGGCGCTCGAGTGGACCCGGAAGTGGTTCACCGACGGGCTCATCTCGCCCGACAACACCCTGCAGGGCACCGTCGGCGACGCCGCCATCAACCTCTTCTCCTCCGGCCAGGTCGGCATGATGGTCAACGGCGACTGGAAGATGACCAACGTGCAGGCGGGCGGCCTCAAGGACGAGGACTGGGACGTGACCTACCTCTTCCGCGACAAGAACACCGCCTCGCTCGTCGGCGGCACGATCATCGGCGTGAGCCGCGACGCGGACAACCCCGAGCTCGCCGCCCGGCTCGCGCAGTGGATCTGCGACACCGAGAACATGAAGAAGTACTGCGAGCAGACGCTCTTCCTGCCCTCGCGCACGAGCCTGCGCGGCGACAAGACGCAGTACAGCTACCGTCCTGAGCTCGTCTCGCGCTTCCTCGACCAGGCGGCGGCGATCCCGCAGGAGATGTACAAGCTGCAGACGAGCAAGAGCTTCTCCGCGATCAACAACGTCGTGAGCCAGCAGATCCCCCTCTGCTTCACGGGTCAGCAGACCGCGAAGGAGACGGCCCAGAACATCGCGTCCGGCATCACGAGCGCGATCGCGACGGCATGAGCGCCCTCGCCGAGAACGCGGCGCCGGCCGGTGCGCGCGCCTCGACCGCCGGTCCCCTCACGACCGGCCGGCGGTCGCGGCGGCGGCGCACGGGCGGCTGGACGCCGTGGGGCTTCCTCGCGCCGAGCCTCGCGCTGCTCGTCGTCTTCGCGTTCGCGCCGCTCGTCGACGCCGTCTACCTGTCGCTCACCAACTCGAACGTCGTGAGCGGGACGGGCGACTTCGTCGGCGGCGCCAACTACAGCGCCATGACCATCCAGCCGCTGTTCTGGCAGAGCCTCAAGAACACGCTCGTCTTCACGATCGGCACCGTGCCGACGAGCATGGCCCTCGGCCTGCTGCTCGCCGTGCTGCTCAACCGCGCCCTCCCCGGCCGCGGGCTCATCCGCAGCCTCTACTTCGTGCCGTTCGTCATCTCGGGCGTCGCGGTCTCGCTCGTCATGGCGTGGATCTTCAACGGCGACTACGGCATCGTCGACAACCTGCTCCGCGCGGTGGGGCTGCCGCACATCCCCTTCCTCAACGACCCCGGCTGGGCGATGTTCACCCTTGTCGTCGCGGTGCTGTGGGGGCGCATCGGGTTCTGCCTCGTCGTCTACCTCGCCGCCCTGCAGGCAGTGCCCTCGACCCTCCTCGAGGCGGCCGAGGTGGACGGCGCGAGCCGGTGGAGCCGGTTCTGGGGCGTCACGTGGCCGCTCCTGGGCCCCACGACGTTCCTGCTGCTCGTGCTCAACGTCGTGCACTCCCTGCAGTCGTTCGACATCATCTACGTGCTCACGGGAGGCGGCCCCGGCTTCTCGACGACCGTCTTCATCCAGTACATCTTCACGTCGGCGTTCGTGGACGGGAAGACGGGCTTCGCGAGCGCGATGGGCGTCGTGTTCATCGTGATCCTCCTGCTCTTCACGTGGTGGAGGTATCGCGTGCAGAAGCGACAGGAGGAGTCGTGATGACCGCCGCCGCACGCCTCGACCGCCGCCCGCGGCCGCGGCCGCGTGGACGCCGCGAGGGCATGACGCCTCCGCGGTGGATCCTGTGGGCCGTGCTGCTCCTCGGCGGCCTGGTCATGGTCTTCCCCATCTACTGGATGCTCGCGACCGCGGTGTCGCCGGGCGGGCTCCTGCAGGGCAAGGGGGTCTACCTCTGGCCGCCCGTCGCCGACTGGTCCGCCTTCGCCCACGCGTGGGACTCCCAGCCCGTCGCGACGTGGTTCGTCAACTCGATCGTGATCGCGGTGCTCGGCGTCATCCTCACCGTCGCGATCAGCCTGCTGGCCGGCTACGCGTTCGCGAAGTTCCGGTTCCGCGGCCGCACGGCGGTGTTCTTCGGATACCTCATCACCGTCATGGTCCCGCTGCAGGTCGTCATGGTGCCCGAGTTCGTCATCGTCTCGGCGCTCGGCCTCAACGACAACATCTGGGGCGTGATCCTGCCCGGCGCGGCCAACGGCGTCTCCGTCTTCATCGCGCGGCAGTTCATCATGCAGATCCCGGACGAGCTGCTCGAGGCGGCGCGCGTCGACGGCGCGAGCTCGTTCGGCGTGTTCTGGCGCGTCGTGCTGCCGATGTGCGGTCCCCTCATCGGGGTGCTCATCATCCTGACCTTCGTCGCCCGATGGAACGACTTCCTCTGGCCGCTCATCGTGCTGCAGGCCCCCGAGCACTTCACCCTGCCCGTGGGGCTCAACACCCTCGTCGGCACCAACTTCTCGCCATGGGACATCGTGATGGCCATCACGCTCATGTCCGTCATCCCCGTCATCGGCGTGTTCGCGCTCTTCCAGCGCAGCTTCGTCGAGGGGATCGCCACGACAGGACTCAAATGACGATCGACGGATACACCCACATCGGCATGCCGCGGTTCCAGACCGTCGACGACTGCCTCGCGGCGATGACGCGCTGGGACATCGAGGGATCGGTCGTGTGCGCGTTCGACAGCTGCCCGGACCTCGCGATGCTGCACGAGGCCATCCGCGCCCACCCCGGCCTCTTCCGCGCCGTCGGCGTGCCGCTCGGCCGCGATCGCAGCGAGACCGTCGCGGGCGTGCGCGCGCAGCTCGCGGGCGGCTTCACGGGGATCCGTCTCACGGGCGAGGACGCCGCGGAGCGCCCATGGCTGCTCGAGGCGATCGGACGCGGTCACGGCATCGCCCTCGTGTGCGGATCGGACGCGCTCGCCGCCGCCGCGCCCGCCCTGCTCGACCACCTCGCGCGCTTCGACGACGCGCTCGTGGTGGGCGGCCACTTCGCCGGCCCGACCGACCCGTCGGCGCTCGATCGCGACGCGGCCGTCGCGGAGCTCTTCCGCCACGAGCGCTTCGCGGTCGTGATGTCGCGCCAGGGGCACTTCCCCTCGCGGCTCATCGAGGACTGGGCCGACGCGCTCGCCGAGGTCGTCGGCTGGCGCCGGCTCATGTGGGGCTCCGAGGCGCCCGTCATGTATTGGCGCGACGACTCGATCGGCAACGCCCTCGCGTGGTTCGACCGATTCCGGCTCGCGGAGGACGACCGCGCGGCCCTGCTCTCGGGCACGGCGCGGCGGCTCGTCTTCGACCGGCCGGTCGCGCCGGCCGCCGAGACGCTCGAGCTCCCCTTCGACCCGTGGGCCCACGAGGTGCGCCGCAGCATCCCGATGTGGCCGTTCGGCCTGTCCGCCGACCACGACATCGCCGGCCCGCTCGTGGACGGCTGGATGCGGTGGGGCGGTCCCGATCGCGGCCCGCTGCGGGACTTCCTGCAGAAGCTCGTGCGCGAGGGGCTCGAGGCGCAGCACGCGTGAGCGCGGCGCCCGCCATGAGGGCGGGCGCCGCGCTCGATCCGCGGGTCCGCGCTCAGTTGGTGCGCGCGGCGGCGATCACGGCCTCGTCGAGCACGGCGCCGAGCCCGGGGCGGTCGGGGGCCGTGAGGAAGCCGTCGACGACCTCCAGCGGCTCGGCGAGGATCGGATGCGTGTCCCGCAGGGGGCACACCTCGATGTTGTACTCCTGCGGGTAGACGCACGCCGACTGGCTCATCCACACGTGCACGTGCGCGAGCGTGCCGATCGTCGGCTGCGTGTTGTGGACGGTGATGGGCTTGTCGAACGCGTCGGCGAGCGCGGCGATCTTGAGGAACGACGTGATGCCTCCGCACTTGATGACGTCCGGCTGCAGGATGTCGACGCCCCCGTGGAGGATGAGGTCGCGGAACTGCCAGGGCGTGTACTCCTGCTCGCCGACGGCGATCGGGATGTCGACCGTGCGCGCGAGCTCCGCATAGTTCGGGTAGTTGTGGGCCGCGAGCGGCTCCTCGAAGTGCCAGACGCCGAGCCGCTCGAGTCGGCGCGCCATCGCGACCGCCGTGTGCACGTAGTAGGCGTTGTTGACGTCGACCATGACGGGGAAGTCGGCGCTCGGTCCGCCGACAGCGTCCATGACGGCCGCGACGGTCTCGAGGGTCTGGTCGAAGCCGTCGTCGTGCATCCACGGCGTCGAGGAGTGGATCTTGTAGCCGAAGTAGCCCTTCTCCTTGAACGAGAGGGCCCGCGCCGCCTCCTCCTCCGGCGTCATGCCGCGCGCCATCGAGCTCGCGTACACGCGCACGCGCCGCCGGTACGCGCCGCCGAGCAGCTGGTAGACGGGCTTGCCGGTCGCCTGGCCGAGCAGGTCCCACAGCGCGATGTCGACGCCCGCGATGGCCTCGAGCTGGGCGCCCATCGGGCCGAGCTTGTAGGGCTTGGTGTACATCCGCCGCCACAGCCGCTCGATGTCCGTCGCCTCCTCGCCGATCAGGAGCGGGGCGAGGGCGGAGCGCACGATCGAGTCGGTGACCGCCGCGTCCATGGGGCTCACCTCGCCGACGCCGACGAGGCCGTCGTCGGTGCGCACCCGCACGAGGTGGAACTGGCCGAGCAGGACGATCGACTCGACGTCGGTGATCGTGGGCATGAGGGCTTCTTTCTCGAGGAGGTGGAGGTGGTGGAGGACGAGGAGACGAAGGAGAGAGGGAGCGGAGCGAGGGGAGCTCGGCGCCGGCCGCACGGACGCGTCGCGCGGGCGCGTCAGAGGTCGACGCCGATGTACTTCTCCTCGAGGAACTCGAGGATGCCCTCCGCGCTGCCCTCGCGGCCGAGGCCGCTCTGCTTCATGCCGCCGAAGGGGGCCGCGGGATCGGAGAGCACGGCGCGGTTGACCGCGACCATGCCGGCGTCGATGCGCTGCGCGACCGCGAGCGCCGCGCCCGTCTCGCCGTAGACGTAGGCGATGAGGCCGAAGATCGTGTCGTTCGCCATGCGGATCGCGTCCTCGACGTCGTCGTAGGCGACGATCGCCGACACGGGACCGAAGATCTCCGTGCGGTTGATGGTGGACCCGTGCGCGACGTCGACGAGCACCGTCGGCGGATAGAAGGCGCCCGGCCCGCACGGCTCGCCGCCGAGCGTGACGTGCGCGCCCTCCCGCACGGCGCCCTCGACGAGCGCGGCGACCTTGTCGCGCTCACCCGTCGACACGAGCGCACCGAGCTCGTTGGCGGGGTCGATGCCGGGGCCGGTGCGGAACCGGCCCAGCTCCTGCGCGAGGCGCGTCGCGAACGCGTCGTGGAGCGAGCGGTGCACGTAGAGCCGGTTCGCGGCCGTGCACGCCGAGCCGCCGTTGCGCATCTTCGCGACGAGCGCGCCCGCGACCGCCTGCTCGAGGTCGGCGCCGGGGAGCACGATGAAGGGGGCGTTGCCGCCGAGCTCCATGGACGCGCTCACGACCGTGTCCGCGGCCTCCCGCAGCAGGATCCGGCCGACCTCGGTGGACCCCGTGAACGAGAGCTTGCGCACCGCCGGGTGGTGCAGCATTGCGGCGACGGCGGGGCCCGTGGGCACGGGGGTCACAAGGTTGACCACGCCGTCGGGCACCCCCGCGCGGGCGAGCGCGTCGACGACGTAGGCGGCCGTGAGCGGGGTCTCGCGCGCGGGCTTGAGCACGACCGTGCAGCCGGCGGCGAGGGCGGGCGCGATCTTGCGCGTCGCCATCGCCGCGGGGAAGTTCCACGGCGTCACGAGCAGCGAGACCCCGATCGGCTGCCGCGAGACGATGATCGTCTTGTCCCCGGACGGGGACCGGCGGAAGTCGCCCGGCACCCGCACGGCCTCCTCGGCGAACCAGCGGAAGAACTCCGTCGCGTACGCCGCCTCGCCGCGCGCGTCCGCGAGCGCCTTGCCGTTCTCGCGCACGATGACCTCGGCGAGCGCCCCGCTCTCGGCGGTGAGGATCTCGTACGCGCGTCGCAGGATCTCCGACCGCTCGCGCGGGGGGGTCGCCGCCCACGCCGGGAAGGCGGCCTCGGCCGCCTCGATGGCCGCCGTGCAGTCGGCGTCGGTCGCGATCGCGAAGGCCGCGAGCTCGGACCCGTCGGCCGGGTCGATCACCGGGAAGCGCGCCCCGTCGCCTCCCGGCCTCCAGCGGCCGCCGATGAACAGGTCTGCGCGGCAGGGGTCGGTGCGCGCGGGCGCGCCAGCGGGCGTCGTGACCGTCATGAGGGGAGTCCTTCCAGGTCGCCGTGCAGCGCTGCTGCGAGGATGCGGTCGAACAGCTCGGGCGTCGCCTCGACCATGGCGTTGCCGGCGAGTCGGCGCACCTGGAGGGCGAGCGCTGCGATGCGGGGCAGCTGCTCGGCCGTGATGCCGAGCTCGCCGAGGGTGCGCGGGATGCCGATGTCCGCGAGGAGCGCCGCGACCTCGTCGATCGCCGCGCGCGCCGCGGCAGCAGGATCGCCACGGCCCACGCCGAGAGCGGCCGCGACATCGGCGAGCTCCGCCTCGGCCGCGGGGAGGCACGCGCGCATGACGTAGGGCAGCATGAGCCCCGTGCCGAGCCCGTGCGGAGCGTGCGTGAGCGCCCCGATCGGGTACTGCAGCGCGTGCGAGAGGTGCGTGCCCGCGGACCCGAAGGCCATGCCGGCCAGGAGCGCGCCGTACGCCATGCCCTCGCGCGCCGCGAGATCGGAGCCCCGGTGCACCGCTGTGCGCAGGTTCCCGCCGATCACGCGCACCGCCTCGAGCGCCAGGAGGGAGCTCATCCGGTTCCGTCCGACGAACACGGCCAGGGGATCGCGCCAGACGGGAGCGCGGCCGCCGGCGGTGTACGACTCGATCGCGTGCACGAGGGCGTCGATGCCCGAGTGCGCGGTCACGGCGGGCGGGGCGCCGACGCCGAGCTCGGGGTCGACGATCGCGACGCGCGGCACGAGGTGCGGGCTCGAGACGCCGACCTTCAGCTCCCGGTCGGGATCGGAGACGACGGCGACGGGCGTCACCTCGGACCCGGTCCCCGCGGTCGTCGGCACGGCCGCGAACGGCAGCACGGGACCGGGCACGGCGTTCTCGCCGTAGAACTCCGCGAGCGGCCGGTCGTGCACGAGACGGAGCGCGACGAGCTTGCCGAGGTCGAGCGCGCTCCCGCCGCCGTAGCCGACGACCACGTCCGGGCGCGCCTCGCGAGCGGCGCGCACCGCTCGCTCGACCGCGTCCACGGGCAGCTCCGGCACGACGTCCGTGAGCACGACGACCTCGAGGCCCGCGGCGCGCAGCCCCGCGACGAGCTCGTCGAAGTGTGCGGTTGCGGCGAGGAACGGATCGCAGCAGACGACGACGCGACGCCCGTACCCGGCGAGCAGCCCGGGGAGCGACGCGCGCGAGCCGGCGCCGAGGTGCACGTGATCGGGCAGCCGGAGCACGCCGAAGACGGGATCGTCGGCGGCGGCTCCCCCGGTCGCGATCCTCGTCATGCCGTTCCTCCCTGGGGGTCGGCCCGCCCGCGCGCGGAGCCCCCGGCGAGCGCGACGGCCTCCTCCCACACCTGGCGGTGCAGCGGGATGCCGCCCGCCATGCGCAGCTCGCGCGTCAGGCGCGCGCGGTCGCCCGGCACGCTCACGGGCGAGTCGGGGCCCGAGCTCGACGCCCGCACGTCGTCGAGGTAGGACTCGAGCCGTGACAGCACACCGTCGAGGCCGAGGCGTTCGAGCGAGACGGCGACGAACACGTCGCCCTTCGTCGCGACGTGGTCGACGTCGAGCGTGCCGCGAACCCCTGTGCCGAACGCCGTGCTCGTGAGCACCGCGACGAGAGCCTCGAGCGTGATCCCGAGCGCGTACCCCTTGGGGCCTCCGAACGGGGAGATCGCCCCGCGCGCCGCCGCCGCGGGGTCGGTCGTCGACGCGCCCGTCTCGTCCACCGCCCATCCGGGCGGGATCGGCCGGCCGGACGCGACATGGTCGAGGATCTTGCCCATCGAGACGGATGCCGTGGACATGTCGAGCACGAGGGGGTCGCCGGGGGTGGGGATCGCGACCCCGATCGGATTCGTGCCGAGCATCGCCTTCGCGCTCCCCCACGGATGCACGAGCGCCTCGCTCGTCGTGAGCCCGATGCCGATCTGGCCACGCGCCGCGATCCGCTCGACATAGGGGGCGAGCATGCCGACGTGGTTGGAGTTCGAGATCGCGCCGAGGGCGACGCCCGTCGTCTCGGCCCGGTCGACGAGCGCGTCGATCGTCGTGCGCGCGACGACGGGACCGAAGCCGCGCCGGCCGTCGACCATGAGCACCGCGTCCGTGAGCCAGGTCAGGACGGGCTCGACCCCCGACGCGATGAGCCCGTTGCGCAAGCGGCCGACGAGGACCGACAGCCGCCGGACGCCGTGCGAGTGGTGGTCGCGCAGGTCCCCCTCGACGAGGATGTCGGCCTGCTCAGCGGCGTCCGCATCCGTCGCCCCGGACGCGGTGAGGGCAGCGACGATCGTCGCCCGGAGGCGCTCCGCGGAGACCACGAAGTCGTCTCGAGCGTTCAGACTCGCCATCGTTGCCACGTCGTCGGACCTCCGGTAGAACTACCGGAGATCATGCAAGGCGCGAAGGAGCACCCCAATGGAGCGTCCCGTCATCCAGGACAGAATCGGCGCCGCGACGGCGAAGGGAGGCCCGGCGCGCAGCGAGGCCGGCGAGTCGTCCCTGCGACGGGGGCTCGGCCTGCTCACGCTCTTCTCGAGCGTCGACAGCGAGCTGAGCCTGAGCGAGATGGCGCGGCGCAGCGGCATCCCCAAGTCGAGCGTGCATCGCCTCGCGACCGACCTCGTGCACTGGGGCGCGCTCGAGCGCGGCCCGCGCGGGCTGCGCCTCGGCGTGCGGCTCTTCGAGCTCGGCAACCTCGTGCCGATGCAGGCGAAGCTGCGCGAGCTCGCCGTGCCGTTCGCCCACACCCTCAACGAGGTCACGCACCTCACGTGCAATCTCGCCATGCGGGACGGACGCGAGGTCATCTACATCGAGAAGATCTCGTCGCGGACGCTGCGCGTGCCGCACTCGCGGCTCGGCGGCCGGCTGCCCATCCACGCGACCGCGCTCGGCAAGGCCATCCTCGCCTTCAGCGACCCCGCGTTCGTCGACGAGATGCTCTCGGGCCCCCTCACCGCGAAGACGGAGAAGACGATCACCGATCCCGAGATGCTGCGCCGCGAGCTCGCGGCGATCCGCGAGTCCCAGGTCGCGTACGACGTCGAGGAGTCGCGGCTCGGCCTGTTCTGCGTCGCCGCTCCGATCTTCGGCGCCCGACGCCGCGTCGTGGGCGCGATCTCGGTCACGGGCGCGACGGCGCTCGCGCAAGCGCAGCACTTCGCGCCGGCCGTGCGCACGACCGCGATGGCGCTCTCGCGCTCGCTCGAGGGCGACCGGCCGCGCGGCCGCTGACGCGCTCGCCCGGCACGCGCCCTGGACGCCGGTCGGCGGGGCGGGCCGGCGAGAAGATCTGTCCACAGCTCTTCCTCCACGCGCCGCAGATCGTGCTTATACTAGCGATGTTTCCGTTTTTCGGAATCTGCTTTTCGCATAGCGGTCTCGAGAGGAACACGTCCATGACCAGGACAGCGGCATCCGCCGGCACGCGGACGGACGGCCCGGGAGCGCCGTCCTCCCTCAGCCGCGGGCTCTCACTCCTCGACGCCTTCCGCGGCGACGCCGACGAGCTCAGCATCGGCGAGCTCGCGCGGCGCGCGGGTCTGCCGAAGACGACGACGCACCGGCTCGCGTCCGACCTGCTCGCGTGGGGCGCCCTCGAACGCGGCGAGCGGGGGCTGCGCCTGGGCATGCACCTCATAGAGCTCGGCGGGCTCGTGCCCGCCCATCGGCGGCTGCGCGAGGCCGCGACGCCTCTCGCGCACCACTTGCGCTCCCTCACTCGGCTCACGAGCAACGTCGCCGTGCGCGCCGACGACCACATCCTCTACCTCGAGCGCCTGCACCACGCCACGCCCGACGACACGCACGCCGGCTCCCGCGGGCCGCTGCACGCCACCGCGCTCGGGAAGGTCATCCTCGCCCACAGCGACCCCGCGCTCGTCGAGACCGTGCTCGAGCGCGGCCTCGAGCCCGTCGCCGAGCGGACCATCGTCGACCCTGCCGCGCTGCGGGCCGAGCTCGTGCGCATCCGCTCGAATCGCCTCGCGTTCGACATGGAGGAGTCGCGGCCCGGATCCTTCTGCGTCGCCGCCCCCGTGCTCGGGCGGCGCAACGCGGTGCTCGGCGCGGTCTCCGTCGCCGGCGCGACGAGCTTCGAGGAGGCGCGCCGGCTCGCGCCGACCGTGCAGGCGGCCGCGCTCGCGCTCTCCCGCCGCGTCGCGCGCGGGGAGCACGACCTGCTCTCCGCGTGAGCGGACCCCCGTCGCCACGCCCCGAGCGGCCGATCGACGGGGATGCGCGGGCGATCCACGGCGGGCGGGGAGTAACGTACCGTCGAGCATTCGCAGCAAAGGAAGTCCGCGTGGTGGCCAAGTCCTCGGAGGGCGTGCAGTCGCTGCGACGTGCCTTCGAGCTCCTCGAGGCGATCGCGGAGAGCGGCCTCGTCTCCGTGAGCACACTCGCCGTGCGCTCCGGGCTCCCGCTGCCCACCGTGCACCGGCTCCTGCGCACGATGGTCGCTCTCGGCTACGTACAGCAGCTGCCGTCGCGCCGCTACTCGCTCGGACCCCGGCTCGTGCGGCTCGGGGAGAGCGCGGGGCGGGCGCTCGGCGCGTCCGCGGAGCCGCTGCTCGCGAAGCTCGTCGAGCTCACGGGCGAGACGGCGAACCTCGCGATGATGGAGGGCGACCTCGTCGTGTACGTCGCGCAAGTGCCCTCCCGGCACTCGATGCGCATGTTCACCGAGATCGGGCGACGGGTGCTGCCGCACTGCACGGGCGTCGGCAAGGCGCTCCTCGCGCAGCGTCCGAACGAGGAGGTGCGCCGCATCGTCGAGCGCACGGGGATGCCTGCGCGCACGGCCTCCACGATCACGACGTTCGAGGGCCTCGTCGCCGACCTCGACCTCATCCGCGAGCGCGGGTGGGCCGAGGACAACGGCGAGCAGGAGGTCGGCGTGCGCTGCATCGCGGCCCCCATCCTCGGCATCCCCTTCCCCGCCGCCGTGTCCGTCTCCGGGCCGAGCTCGCGCCTCACGCGCGAGGCCATGGAGCACGTCGCGGAGTCCGTCGTCCGCGTCGCGGGCGAGCTCGCGACGGCGTTCGACGGCGACACGGACGCGCGGGACGGCGCGGAGGAGGGGCAGCTCGTCGCCGATTGACGGGCCGCTCCCCGCCGCGGCGGCGTCACGCGGCGACCGGAGACCCGCTCTCCGCACCGCCCGACGCCTCCGGGCTGCGGCGCGGCAGGCGCACCGTGAAGCGCGTGCGACCGGGCCGGCTCTCCACGCCGACCGAGCCTCCGTGCGCGGCGACGATCGCCTGCACGATCGCGAGCCCGAGCCCCGTGCTGCCGGCGCGGCGCGAGCGCGACGCGTCCCCGCGCACGAAGCGCTCGAAGAGCGTCGGCTGGATGCTCTCCGGGATCCCGGGTCCGTCGTCCTCGACGACGATCGCCACGTCGTCGACCCCCGCCTCGATCGAGGTCGACACGTGCGTGCCCTCGGGCGTGTGCGTGCGGGCGTTCGCGAGCAGGTTCGCGACGACCTGGTGCAGCCGCTCCGCGTCCCCCCGCACGGAGACGGGCTCGTCGGGGCCGGTGAACGCCCACTCGTGGTCGGGGCCCGCCGCGCGCGCGTCGGCGACCGCGTCGGCGACGAGCGCGGCGACGTCGACGTCGTCCGTCACGACGTCGCGGCCCTCGTCGAGGCGCGCGAGCAGCAGGAGCTCCTCGACGAGTCGCGTCATCCGCAGCGACTCCGACTCGATGCGCGCAAGCACATGCCGAGCGTCCTCGGGAAGCTCGTACGGCGCGCGGCGCGTGAGCTCGGCGTAGCCGCGCACGGCCGCGAGGGGCGTGCGCAGCTCGTGGCTCGCGTCGGCGACGAAGCGGCGGATCTTGTCCTCCGTCTCCTGCCGCTCCGCGAGCGCCGCCGCGATGTGGTCGAGCATGCGGTTGAACGCGCCGCCCACCTGCCCGACCTCGGTGCGCGGATCCGTGTCGGGCTCCGGAACACGATCGGGAAGCGCGACCTGGCCGCGCGCGAGCGGGAGCTCCGAGACGCTGCGCGCGATCGCGGTGACGCGGCCGAGCGGTCGCAGTGCGAGGCGCACGACGACCGTCGCCACGACCGCGGCCACGACGAGCGCGGCGGCCGTCACGAGCGCGATCGTCACCGCGAGCTGCAGGGTCGTGAGCTGGGTGTCCTGCAGCGGAAGGCCCACGATGATCTCCACGCCGGACGGATCCCGCGCCGCCGCGAGCCGGTAGCTGCCGAGCGGCGATCCGAAGTCGACCGTGCGCGCGCCGGCGCCGGGCTCGACGCTGAAGAGCGTCGCACGGTCGACCGATACGACCTGGTTCTCCCCCGCGTCCCCGAGGTACTGCGCCTGCACGGGCCGACCGGGGATCGAGACGACCGCGAGCGCGCCGTGCGCCTGCCCGGGCAGCAGGTCGCGTGCGGACGGCGGCGTCGTGAGCGGGCCGACGAGTCCCGGCACGCGCTGCCGGGCGACCGCGAGCGCGTCGTCGAGCTCGTCGTCGACGCGCGAGATGAGCATCGAGTGGAGCGTCGCGACGCTCACGGCGCCGACGACGATGCCTGTGAGCGCGAGCAGCGCGAGCAGCGCGGCCACGAGCCGCCGTTGCAGCGACCACGGTGCTCGTGCGCTCATCCGCTCGGCTTGATCATGTACCCCACGCCGCGGACGGTGTGGATCATCGGCGCGCCGAGCGAGTCGATCTTCTTGCGCAGATAGGAGATGTAGATCTCGACGATGCTCGAGCGACCGCCGAAGTCGTAGCTCCACACGCGGTCCAGGATCTGCGCCTTGCTCATGACGCGGCGGGGGTTGCGCATGAGGAAACGGAGCAGCTCGAACTCGGTCGCGGTGAGCTCGATCGGGGTGTCGCCGCGTCGCACCTCGTAGCTCTCCTCGTCGAGCACGAGGTCGCCGACCCGCAGCACGGGGTCCACGGCGTCGGCGACCGCGAGGGTCGAACGCCGGATGAGTCCGCGCAAGCGCGCCACGACCTCCTCGAGGCTGAACGGCTTCGTGACGTAGTCGTCCCCGCCCGCGGTGAGGCCGAGGACGCGATCGTCGACGGAGTCCTTCGCCGTGAGGAACAGCACGGGCATGTCCCGGCCGTCCGCGCGCAGCCGCCGCAGCACCTCGAGCCCGTCGACGCCGGGCATCATGATGTCGAGCACGACGATGTCGGGCGCGAACTCGCGCGCCACGCGCAGCGCCTGCTGGCCGTCGGCCGCCGTGCGCACGTCCCACCCCTCGTAGCGCAGGGCCATCTGCAGGAGGTCGCTGAGCGTCGCCTCGTCGTCGACGACGAGGGCGCGGATGGGGGACCCGTCGGGGCGGGTCAGACGCGGCTGTTCACGAGGCACGCTCCGAGTGTCCTCGCCGCGCTCGGAAATTCCTATGAAAGCCGTCGGATGCCGCCGTGAACCGCGCCGACGCCTCCTCGGCGCCCGCCCGCCGGATCCGGAGCCCGTCCCGCCGCTCCCGACCGCCGTGAGGGGCGCCACAGTGCTGATCTGGCGCGCCCAGAGCAGCACCCCGGCGCCCCTCACGCGGGGGTGTCCACGCGCGTGTCAGCTCGGAGGTCAGCGCGGGGGTCAGGCGGGGGAGGCGAGGGTCGCCGCGAGCGGGTCCCAGTC
>JAATFA010000159.1 GCA_015655445.1 Actinomycetales bacterium
GGGCTTGAGATCAGCGCGGGCGCGGCGGACGCACCGCAGTCCGTGGTGCGCGAGCAGGTGACGAATGGGGTGTCGGTGCGGATGGCTGTGCTGTACCTTCTGCTGACCGGGCGGGAGGCCGCGTGAGGATCCTCCTCGTCGGCGGCACGCTCCCCGACGGCACGACGACCGATCTCCTCGTCGACGACGGGGTCGTGGTCGAGCGCGGCACGCGGCTCGACGCCGCGGGGGCGCGACACGTCGACGCGCACGGCCTGATCGTGCTGCCGGGGCTCGTCGACCTGCACACGCACCTCCGCGAGCCGGGTTTCGAGCAGAGCGAGACCGTCCTCACGGGCACGCGCGCCGCGGCCGCGGGCGGCTACACCGCGGTGTTCGCGATGGCGAACACGCTCCCCGTCGCCGACACGGCGGGCGTCGTCGAGCAGATCCGCTCGCTCGGCGAGCGGCACGGCTACGCGACCGTGCGGCCCGTGGGAGCCGTCACGGTCGGCCTCGCGGGCGAGCGCCTCGCCGAGATCGGCGCGATGGCGAACTCGGCCGCACGCGTGCGCGTGTTCTCGGACGACGGGGCGTGCGTCGCGGACCCGCTCCTCATGCGCCGCGCCCTCGAGTACGTCACGACCTTCGACGGCGTCGTCGCCCAGCACGCGCAGGAGCCGAGCCTCACGCAGGGCGCCCAGATGAACGAGGGGCGGCTGAGCGGCGAGCTCGGCCTCGCGGGCTGGCCCGCCGTCGCGGAGGAGTCGATCATCGCGCGCGACGTGCTCCTCGCCGAGCACGTGGGCGCACGACTGCACGTGTGCCACGTCTCGACCGCGGGCTCCGTCGAGGTGCTCCGCTGGGCGAAGGCGCGCGGCATCCGCGTGACGGCCGAGGTCACGCCGCACCACCTCCTGCTCGACGAGGGGCTCGTCGCCGGCTACGACGCGCGCTTCAAGGTCAACCCGCCGCTGCGCTCGCGCGAGGACGTGCTCGCCGTGCGCGAGGGACTCGTCGACGGGACGATCGACATCGTCGCGACCGACCACGCGCCGCATCCGACCGAGAGCAAGGAGTGCTCGTGGGCGGAGGCCGCCCACGGCATGGTCGGGCTCGAGACGGCCCTGAGCGTCGTGCACGAGGCGCTCGTCGCCGACGGGCGGCTCGACTGGGCGGACGTCGCGCGCGTCATGTCGCGCGAGCCCGCGCGCATCGGCCGGCTCGGCGGGTACGAGAGGCCGTTCGAGCCCGGCGCTCCCGCGCACCTCGCGCTCTACGACCCGTCGGCGCGCGGTCCCGTGACGACCGAGCTCCTGCGCGGCAAGAGCGTCAACTCGCCCTACCTGGGTCGCGAGCTGCCCGGCCGCGTCGTCGCGACGCTGCACGCCGGCCGGCCCACCGTCCTCGACGGCACGCTGCTCGAACCGGAGGTGGTGGCCCATGGATAGGACGACGTCCACTCTCATCGTCCTGCTCGTCATCCTGCTCGTGCTCGCCCTCATGGTCTACGGATGGCGGCGCCGCCGGCGGCGCCAGGCGTGGATCCCACGCCCGCGCACGGCGCCCGCCGACCCGGGCCGGGTATCCTGGCAGACGGACGGGCTGCACGTCGCGACGACGACGGCGGGCGACCCGTGGGACCGCATCGCGGTCCGCGGTCTCGGCTTCCGCGCTCGCGCGACCGTGACCGTCACCGACGCGGGGGTCGTGCTCGGCCTGCGCGGCGAGGGCGAGGCGTTCGTGCCGCGCGACGACCTCGTCGGCGTGGACCGGGCGAGCTGGACGATCGACCGCGCCGTCGAGCGCGACGGCCTCGTGGTCGTGCGCTGGCGGCTCGGCGAGGCGCTGCTCGACAGCTACCTGCGCGTCGCAGACTCTGCGGCGCTCGTCGCCGCGCTCTCCGAGCTCGCCCCCGTGGGCGTGCTCGACGGACAGCACCCAGGGGGGAAGCCATGACCGACGAGGCCGTGCTCGTGCTCGAGGACGGGACCCGCTACGAGGGCCGCGCCTATGGCGCGCGGGGCCGCACGCTCGGCGAGGCCGTCTTCGCGACCGGCATGAGCGGATACCAGGAGACGCTGAGCGACCCGAGCTACGCGGGCCAGATCGTCGTCATGACCGCTCCGCACATCGGGATCACGGGCATGAACGACGAGGACCTCGAGTCGCAGCGGCTGTGGGTCGCCGGCTACGTCGTGCGGGATCCCGCGCGCATGGTCTCGAGCTTCCGCGCGCGTCGCACGCTCGACGACGACCTTCTCGCCTACGGCATCGTCGGCATCAGCGGCGTCGACACGCGCGCGATCACGCGCCGCATCCGCGACGCGGGCGCGATGCGCGCGGGCATCTTCTCCGGCGACGAGGCGCGCCTGCCACCGGACGAGCAGCTCGCCGCCGTGCGGTCGAGCGCGGACATGCGCGGCCGCAACCTCTCGGCCGAGGTCTCCACGCGCGAGCCGTACGTCATCCCCGCGGTCGGGGAGAGGATCGGCAACCTCGCCGTGCTCGACCTCGGGGTCAAGTTCTCGACGCTGCACAACCTCGCGCGCCGCGGCTTCGAGGTGCACGTCCTGCCCCAGGACGCGACCCTCGAGGACGTGCTCGCGATCGACCCCGTCGCCGCGTTCTACTCGAACGGCCCGGGGGACCCGGCGGCCTCCGACCAGCACATCGAGCTCCTGCGCGGCATCCTCCGCGCGGAGCTGCCGTTCTTCGGCATCTGCTTCGGCAACCAGCTGCTCGGGCGCGCGCTCGGGCTCGAGACGTACAAGCTCCCGTTCGGGCACCGCGGCATCAACCAGCCCGTGCTCGACCGCACGACCGGACGCGTCGAGATTACGAGCCAGAACCACGGGTTCGCGGTGCAGGCGCCCCTCGACGGCGTCCTCGAGTCGCCGCTCGGCTTCGGCCGCGTCGATGGGAGCCACGTGAGCCTCAACGACCAGGTCGTCGAGGGGCTGCGCGCGCTCGACATCCCCGCGTTCTCGGTGCAGTACCACCCGGAGGCCGCCGCGGGGCCGAACGACGCCAACTACCTCTTCGACCGGTTCCGGGACCTCGTGCTCGAGCGCCGCGCACACCGGTCGGCGACCACGACAGGGGAGAGCTGATGCCCAAGCGCGACGACATCGACTCCGTGCTCGTCATCGGCTCGGGGCCGATCGTGATCGGCCAGGCCGCCGAGTTCGACTACTCGGGCACGCAGGCGTGCCGCGTGCTGCGCGCCGAGGGCGTGCGTGTCATCCTCGTCAACTCGAACCCCGCGACGATCATGACCGACCCGGACTTCGCGGACGCGACCTACGTCGAGCCCATCACGCCCGAGGTCATCGAGGCGATCATCGCGAAGGAGCGCCCCGACGCCGTGCTGCCGACCCTCGGCGGCCAGACGGCGCTCAACGCCGCCATCCAGCTGCACGAGCGGGGCATCCTCGACCGCTACGGCGTCGAGCTCATCGGCGCGCGGTTCGAGGCGATCCAGCGCGGCGAGGACCGCCAGCAGTTCAAGGAGCTCGTCGTCGAGGCGGGCGCCGAGGTCGCACGCAGCCACATCGCGCGCTCGGTCGAGGAGGCCGTCGGCTTCGCCGACGACCTCGGCTATCCGCTCGTCATCCGCCCGTCGTTCACGATGGGCGGCCTCGGCTCTGGCTTCGCCCACACCCGCGAGGAGCTCGTGCGCATGGTCGAGGACGGCCTGCACTCGAGCCCGACGCACGAGGTGCTGCTCGAGGAGTCGATCCTCGGCTGGAAGGAGTACGAGCTCGAGCTCATGCGCGACAGCGCCGACAACACCGTCGTCGTGTGCTCGATCGAGAACGTCGACCCCGTCGGGGTGCACACGGGCGACTCGATCACCGTCGCGCCCGCCCTCACGCTCACCGATCGCGAATACCAGCGGCTGCGCGACATCGGCATCCGCATCATCCGCGCGGTCGGGGTCGACACGGGCGGCTGCAACATCCAGTTCGCCGTCGA
>JAATFA010000020.1 GCA_015655445.1 Actinomycetales bacterium
AGCACGTGAAGTTCATCTTCGCGACGACCGAGCCCGAGAAGGTCATCGGCACGATCCGCAGTCGCACCCACCACTACCCGTTCCGTCTCGTGCCTCCCGCGCAGATGCTCGAGTACGTCCAGCGGCTGTGCGCGTCGGAGGGCGTGGAGGTGCAGCCGGGCGTGCTCCCGCTCGTCGTGCGCGCGGGCGGTGGATCGGTGCGCGACACGCTCTCGCTGCTCGATCAGCTCATCGCGGGCTCCGACGGGCCCGTGATCGAGTACGAGCGCGCGGTCGCGCTCCTCGGCTACACGCACGGGGCGTTGCTCGACGATGTTGTCGACGCGCTCGGCGCGCGCGACGCCGCAGCGGTCTTCTCCGCGGTGGACCGGGTCATCCAGACCGGTCAGGACCCGCGCCGGTTCGTCGAGGACCTGCTCGAGCGGCTGCGCGACCTCATCATCGTCGCTGCGAGCCCGGAGGCGGCCGCGTCAGTGCTGCGCGGCGTGACGCGCGACGAGCTCGATCGCATGATCGTCCAGTCCGCCGCGTTCGGCGCCGCCGAGCTCTCGCGCGCCGCGGACGTCGTGAACGCCGCTCTCACGGAGATGACGGGCGCGACCTCGCCGCGGCTGCACCTCGAGCTCATGATCGCGCGCGTGCTCGTCCCCTCGATCGACGAGACCGAGCGCGGCGCCCTCGCGCGCGTGGAGCGGCTCGAGCGCCGCATCGGGATCGCGGACGCGGGCGAGGCGCCGCGGCACGACGCCGGTCCGGCTCGACCGGTCGCACGGGCGACCGAGCCCGCCCGCTCCGAGCCCGCCGGTTTCGCGTCCGCCGGTTCCGAGCCCGCCGCGACGGATCCGGGCGTCGCAGGCGCCGCGCCGACCGAGGCGGCGGCGACCGAGGCGGCGGCGGAGGCCGTACCCGGGGAGCCTGCCCCGATCGAGTCCGCCCCGAGCGGACGGGGGTCGGCCGCGCGGGAAGCGGACGGTCCTGCGGTCGCCGCACCCGCGGCGACCGCACCCGCGGGCGCGACGGGTGGCGGGGGGGAGTCGGAAGCCGCGGGCTCGTCCCTCGACGCGCCGGCCTCCGTTCGCTCCGCCGCTTCCGAGAGCCCCCGTATTCCGCCCGAGGCATATTCCGCGACCGAGGTGACGATCCAGCAGGTGCGGGACGCGTGGCCGGAGATCCTCGAGGTTGTCGAGCGCGCCAAGCGGACGGCGTGGGTGGTCGTCTACACCTCGCATCCGCGTGCGCTCGCCGACGACGTGCTCACGGTCGCGTTCGCGAACGAGGCGGACGTCGTGAGCTTCCGGCAGCAGCAGGGAGCGCCGGACAGTGTGAGCGAGCACTTGCGACGGGCGATCCTGCAGGTGCTCGGCATCCGCGTGAAGTTCGTCGCGCGCGTCGACTCCTCGCTCTCCGCCGGACGGGACGGGAGCGAGGGCGGTTCGGGGGAGCCCGCGAGCGAGGCCGCTCCCGCGACGATCGCCGCACCGTCACCGACGCCGGCGACGGAGCCCGGCGCGGTGCCTGGCGCGGGGGTGCGGTACCCGGAGGTCGCCGCGCCCGAGCCCCGGATCCCGCCGACGCCCACGCAGGAGGCCCGGACCCCGGAGACCCGGGTCCGGAGTCGGGTGCCGGAGAGTCGGCTGCCGGCGAGCGAGGGCGGCTGGGACGTCGTGCCGATCCCGACGTCGGACCCTCGTGCGGACGCCGACGCGCTCCCGCCGCTCGAGCCTCCGAGCGAGCGCGACGAGCCCGAGCCCTACGAGCCCGCGCGCGACGAGGCGGCGGGATGGGCGGTTCCGGGCATGCCCACCGATGCGGAGATCGAGGCGGAGGCGCGTCGCGTCGCGGAGGCCGCGGACGAGCGCGTGCCGGAGGACGAGGGCGACGGCGAGGACGCGCCGCGCGACGACGCCACGCGTGCGCACGCCGTGTCCGCCGGGGACGCGATGAGCGGTCGAGGGCCCGCCGCGTCGCCCGCGTCGCCGAGCGTGCGCGCCCCCGCGCGTGCTCCCGTCGCGCGCACGCGCGCCGCGGAGACCGGGCGCAGCCGCTACGGGGAGGCAGTCGTGCGGGAGATCCTGCAGGCGAGCTTCATCGAGGAGCAGACGATCGCGCCGCGCGTGCAGCCGCGCCCGGAGGGCTGACGCGTGTACGAGGGCATCGTGCAGGAGCTCATCGACGAGCTCGGCCGGCTTCCCGGCATCGGGCCGAAGTCGGCGCAGCGCATCGCGTTCCACATCGTGCAGACGCAGAGCTTCGACGTCACGCGCCTCGCCGACATCTTGCGTGAGGTGCGCGACAAGGTGCGCTTCTGCTCCATCTGCGGCAACGTCTCCGAGCAGGAGACGTGCAGCATCTGCCGCGACCCGCGGCGCTCGCCGGCGACGATCTGCGTCGTCGAGGAGGCCAAGGACGTCGTCGCGATCGAGCGCACGCGTGAGTTCCGCGGGCTTTACCACGTGCTCGGTGGGGCGATCAGCCCCATCGACGGCATCGGGCCGGACGACCTGCGCATTCGCGAGCTCGTCCAGCGGCTCGCGGACGGCACCGTGACCGAGGTCATCATCGCGACCGACCCCAATCTCGAGGGCGAGGCGACCGCGACCTATCTCACGCGCCTGCTCGTCCAGCCGGGCCTGCGCGTGACGCGCCTCGCCTCGGGACTGCCCGTGGGCGGCGACCTCGAGTACGCCGACGAGGTGACCCTCGGGCGCGCCTTCGAGGGGCGGCGGCTCGTCGAGAGCTGACCGTGTGCGCTCTCGCGCGCTCGAGGCAAGCGGTGCGGAAGCGCCCGGGGCGGATCTCGTGCCCCGCTAACCGAGGGGGCGTGCGTGTCGGCGCGACCCTGCGCGGCAGGACGGGGCAGGACGGGGCCTCGACTGTGCGTCGGGTGGAAAGCCTTGAGTGCCCGTTCGCCGGCGTGTTAGATTCCCCGGCGATCGACGTTACCCCGCCGTCGAGGACCAAACCCGAACCCTGGGCGGGCGCCGTGCTCTCGGCGTCTTCCGGACTTGCGTCTGCCTTGACGACGCGGGTCCGGGAAGGGTGCGGCACGATGGCGACGAGGATGGTCGGCAGACAGGCCGTCGTCGCTCGCGCGCTCGGGGTCATGGATGCGCCGGCGGAGTCCGCCCTGCTCGTGCTCGGCGAGGCGGGCGCGGGCAAGTCCCTCCTTCTCGAACGCCTCGCGGCCGCACTACCGGGCCAGGCGGTGCTCGTGCGCGTGAACCCCGCCGAGGCGCAGTGGTCGTTCGCGGGGGTGTCGGCCGTGCTGGCCTCGGTGTTCCAGCCCGACGCGGCCGAGCGCGCGCAGCGGGAGATCGCGGCGCACGCGGACCTGTGGAGCGTCGCCCAGGAGCTCCTCGCCGCGCTGCGGCGGGCGCATCGGGCGGTCGTGCTCCTCGTCGACGACATCGACGCGATGGACGGCAGGAGCCGGGTCGTCCTGGGGCTCGTCGCGGGGCGCCTGCCGGGCACGGGCGTGCGCCTCATCTGCACGGCGGGCGACGCCGATCGCGCCGAGCCGCTCAGCGGCATCGCGTCGACCCGCCTCGACCCGCTCGACGACGACGACGCGTACGCGCTCGCCCAGGCTCTCGCGGGCGGAGCCGCGCACGAGGGCACGGTCCGCATCCTCGTCCAGGGCTGCGGGGGCAACGCAGGTGCCCTCGTCGAGGCCGTCCGCTCGCTCACCGACGAGCAGGCGCGCGGTCTCGACCCGCTCGCGCTGCCGCTGTGCCCGGGGCGCTCGGCCGTCGAGCGGGGGATGCGCGCGCTCGAGCCGCTCGGGGAGCGGCAGCGGCGTGCGCTCCAGCGTCTCGCGCTCGCGCCGGGCGGCGAGTCGCCCCCCGCGATGCTCGGGGACGACGCGGACGCCGTCGAGTCGCTCGTGCTCGGCTCCGTCGTCGTGCGCCGAGGTCAACGCGTGGCTGTGCGCGACCCGCTCGTGCGCTCCTACCTCTTCCACCGCGTGCACATGAACACGACCCCCGAGGAGAACTACGCGGCTGCGGCCGACGCGGCGACGCTCGACGTGTGCGCGAGCGGGTGGTATGAGAGCTTCGCGACCGCGCGCGACGTGCTGCCCGCGCGCCTGCTCATGGACGCCGTCGGCATGGCCGAGCAGGGTCGGCTCCTCGCCGCGGTCGAGATCGCGGAGCGCGCGACGCTCCTCGGCGCCGACACTCCCGCCCGCGCCTTCCACCGTGTGCGGCTCGTCAAGCGCCTGCTGTTCCGCGCCGAGCTCGCGATCGCCGAACGGTACATGGCGCAGACGCGCGTCGAGCTGCTCGAGCCGGACGACCGCCGGAGGCACTTCGCCTTGCGGCTCATGCTCGTGTTCCTGCGCACGGGGGGCGTCGCGGACGAGGACATCCCGGCGTGGTCGCACGCGTACGCCCTCCTGCCGGGCGCGACCGCCTACCTCTCGACCCTCGCAGCGTCCTTCCGCGCGGAACGGTGGGAGCCGGAGGAGGCCCTGCGGCTGCTCGAGAGCGCGCCCGTCCACGGCGACGACCGGGAGGCGGAGGCGACGGGCGCGCTGCGATCCGCGACGCTCGACACGGTCGTCGCGCTCCTCGGCGAGGAGGTGTCCGTGCCGCCGCTGGTGCCCGAGACCGAGCACGTCGACGCGCTCGCTGCGAGCGGCGTGCCGCGCGCAGACCGGTCGCTCGCGCTCCTGCTGCAGGGGCACGCCCAGTCGATCGCCGAGAACCACTCCGCCGCGCGCTCGCTCTACTCGTTCGTGCTCGCGCAGAGCTCGGCGGACGAGCCGGTGTGGGAGGAGTCGGTGCGCTACTTCCTCGCCGTGAACGAGGTGCGGGCCGGCAACTACGGCCGCGCGGCCGGCGACGTCGAGGCGTGGCAGGGGCTCGCCTACCGCAACTCGACGGCGAGCCGCGTGCTGCTGCGGGCGTGGCACGCGCAGGCGGCGGGCGACGGCGACCTCGCAGCGTCCCTGCTCGCGGAGTCGCACGCTCGTGCCGCACGCGAGCGCACGGTGGTGGCGGAGGCGCGCGCGCTCACGATCGAGGGCAGGATCGCGCTCACGCGGGGGCGTGCCCAGGAGGCGGTCGACCTCCTGCGGCGTGTGGACGCGGCCGCGTTCCCGCTCGCCAACCCGGGCCTCGTGCGGCACACCGCCGACTTCGTCGAGGCGCTCGTGCTCTGCGGCCGCGTGCGCGAGGCTCAGGACGTCGTCGACCGCTTCGCGCAGCGCGTCGAGGCGCATCCACGATCGCGCTGGGCCGCCCTCGCACTCGTGCGCGCTCGAGCGCTCGTCGCGGCGGACGCCGAGCTCTCCTCGCTCTACGGGCCCGCGATCGCGTCCTTCACCTCCGCCGACTCGCGCTACGAGCTGGGACGGACGATGTTCGCGTTCGCGCGACGCTTCGCCGACCTGGGGCTCGCCGAGGCGCACGGGGCCCACGCCGCGGCGATGACGGCGTTCGACGAGGCGGGAGCCGCGGGCTGGACCCCCGTCACGGATGTCGCGGGGGAGCCGTCGGCGGAGGGGGAGCATCCCGCGCTGCGCATGCTCACGGAGGAGGAGCGGGTCGTCGTGCAGAAGGTGCGCGAGGGCTACCGCAATCGCGAGATCGCCGCCTCCCTCTTCGTCTCCCAGCGCACCGTCGAGCTGCGGCTCACGAGCGTCTACCGCAAGCTCGGGGTGCGCTCACGCTCGCACCTCGTCGCGATCCTCCACTGACCGATCGGCTGCCGACGCGCCGGGCGCGCCGGGAACGGGCGGGCCGGGATCGCGAGGAGCGCTCGCCGTCTCCGGGCGCCGGACCGGACTCCGCCACACGCCCGTCGAGGTGCGCGAGAACGCGTGCGCGAGCGCGCGGACGAGCAGGACCGTGTCGATCACGCGCACCACGGGGAAGAGGATGCCCGGCAGCAGGAGGCCGGGGCGCCGGCCGAGCGCGGCGGCGAGGATCGTGAGCAGGTAGTCCGGGACGAGCGCGCCCGCGAGCAGGAGCGCGGGCGGGAGCACGCGCACGACCTCCACGGCCACGGGGGACGCGTCGGGTGCGAGCGCGACGACCGCGGCGGCGACAAGCGAGACGGCGAGCGCGGGCACGAGGAGGAGGATCGCTGCGCTCGACGTGAGCAGCTCGAGCACCGTGACGGCGAGCGCGGCCCAGAAGCGGCCGCGATGCAGACCGTGACGCCGCCGGGTCTGCCAGAAGCCCAGGCTCCACCGGTGCACCTGGCGCACGTAGTCGGAGAGGGTGTCGGGGTCCTGCGTGTACGCGACGGCCGCGGCCGGCGAGAACGCGATGCGGCCGAGACGCTTGGCGTGCACCTCGAACGTCATGTTGTAGTCCTCGATCGCGAGCCCGGGCGCGTCGACCTCGATGCGCGAGAGCACGTCCGTGCGGTACATGCTCGCGAAGCCGGGGACGATCGCGACCGCGTTGGCGCGCGCGGCCGCCTGTCCGTACTTGACGAGGTACTGCATGGCGACGTAGACGCGCTCGCGGTGCGCCACGAGCACGCGTCCGACGGCGGTCGCGGGCCGCGGCTGCAGAAGCGTCGTGGCGCGCCCGGCGACGGCCACGACGTCCTCGTCGTCGAAGAGCGGGAGCCCCGTCGCGACGTAGTCGTCGGCGAGGCGCGTGTCGGCGTCGAGGAACAGCACGACCCGGAAGCGGTCGGCGAGCGCGAAGTGCTCGATCGCCGCGACGAGCGCGCCCGCCTTGCCGCGATTGCGATCGAGCTCGAGGACCGTCGCCCCCTCCTGCATCGCGATGAGGGCGGTGCCGTCGCTCGAGGCGTCGGAGACGACGAAGACGTTCCCGGCGGGCACCTGCCGCACGGCCGCGCGCAGAGTCGCGGCGATCACGGCCTCCTCGTAATGGGCGGCGACGAGCACCGCGAGGTCCGCCCGCGTGAAGCGGTGCTCACGGGAGCGCGAGCGCGCGCGGGACCGCCGGGCGAGAGCGGCGAGCGCGCGTGCGAGGCCCGCTCCGCCCCACACGAGCGTGTTCATCCCGACGAGGAGCACGACGAGCAGGAGCACGACGACGAGCACGTGTCCTCCTCTCGTCCTCCGGCGGGCGGCCGGCGCGCACGCGGCACGGCCGCGCGCTCACGCTAGCGGCCGCCGGGCCGTCCCATGCCGCAAGGCGCGTGCGCCGTGCCCCCTGCGGGCTGCGGAACGCCGCACATCCTGCGGCTGCTCCGCATCCCTCCCGCAGTCCCCTGCCCGACCGATTGACCCGGATGAGACGGACTCGCGAGAGTGAGCCAGCGCCGAGTCGGTCAGCGCGGTGACGAGATCGCTCCGGGACCCGGCGCGGCAGGCGCCTGCCGATCGGCGGCCGCTCCATCGCCGGAGCCGGTCCCCGCATCCGATCCGCACGAGAGGAACGCAAGTGAAGGAATCGGTCGCAGTTCTCGGCACGATCTCGGAGGACGCCGGAGGCATCGTGCTCTCCGACGTGCTCGGCCCCGCACCCGTCGCGCCCGCCCCAGAACGGGAGTTCGACGTCGCGATCGTGGGCCTCGGCTACGTGGGCCTGCCGACGGCCCTCGCGTATCGCCGGGCCGGGACGCGCGTGCTCGGCTTCGACATCTCGGCGCCGCGGCTCGAGGCGATCCGCGCCGGACGCGCCGACCTGCTCCCGTCGGATCGCGACTCGCTCGCGGAGGCCCTCCGCCACCCGGGCTTCGAGCTCACCGCCGACCCCGCCCGCCTGCAGTCGGCGGCCGCGATCGTCGTGTGCGTGCCGACGCCCGTCGACCGCGCGCTCGCCCCGGAGCTCGGCATCCTGCGCTCCGCGTGCGAGCTCGTCGTCTCCCTCGCCGCCCCCGGGCAGCTCGTCGTGCTCACCTCGACGACGTACGTCGGGTGCACGAGGGACTTCCTCGTGCGTCCGCTGCAGGAGCGCGGTCTGCGGATCGGGTCGGACGTCTTCGTCGCCTTCAGCGCCGAGCGCATCGACCCCGGCAACGACGCCGTCGAGCAGGAGCGCGTGCCGCGCGTCGTCGGCGGCGCCACCGCCGAGTGCGCCGAGGAGGCGTTCGCGCTCCTCTCCCGCTACGCCGCGTCGGTGCACCCCGTGCAGTCCCTCGAGGCGGCCGAGATGACGAAGCTCCTCGAGAACACGTTCCGCGCCGTGAACATCGCGCTCGCGAACGAGTTCGCGGACATCTGCGTCGAGCTCGGACTCGACGTGACCGAGGTCATCGACGCCGCCGCGACCAAGCCGTACGGCTTCATGCGCTTCGTGCCCGGTCCGGGCGTCGGCGGACACTGCATCCCCTGCGACCCGCACTACCTGCTCTGGCAGCTGCGCCGGCGTCGGATGACCGCACCGCTCATCACGCAGGCCATGGCGCTCATCGCCGACCGTCCCCGCCACGTCGTGGAGCGCGCGCGCGAGCTGCTCGCGGAGCGCGGGATCGGCCTTGGCGGGGCGCGCATCCTCGTCGTCGGCGTCTCCTACAAGCCCGACGTCGCGGACCTGCGCGAGTCGCCGGCGATCGAGATCCTGCTCTCCCTGCGCGAGCGCGGCTCGGTCGTGCGCTTCGTCGACCCGCACTTCGAGCAGGTCGCGCTGCCCAACGGCGTCGTCATGGACGCCGTCGAGCATCCGGAGCGCTTCGCGGCCGATCTCGTGCTGCTGCACACCCGGCACCGCGACCTCGACCTCGCCTGGATCCCGGAGGGGACGATCGTGCTCGACGCGACCTACCGCTCGCGCGACGTCGTCGATCGGGTGCTGCTGTGAGCGGGCGGACGATGCGCAGCGTCGTCACCGGCGGGGCCGGCTTCATCGGCGGACACCTCACGGAGCACCTCCTCGAGCGGGGGGACGACGTCGTCGTGCTCGACGACCTCTCGACCGGATCTCTGCGCACGATCGCGCCCCTCCTGCGGCCGGGCGGCCGCGTGCGGTTCGTGCGCGGGTCGGTGCTCGACCCCGTCGCCGTGCACGAGGCGATCGACGGCGCCGATCGCGTCTTCCACCTCGCGGCCGCGGTCGGGGTGCGCCTCATCCTCGAGCGGCCGCCCGAGAGCCTCCGCACGAACATCCACGGCACCGAGAACGTCCTCGATGCCACGCGGGAGGCGGGCGCGACGCTCGTGCTCGCCTCGACGAGCGAGATCTACGGCAAGAACACCGCCGACCGGCTCGAGGAGGGCGCGGACCGCATCCTCGGCTCGCCGCTCACCGAGCGGTGGACGTACGCCGCGGCGAAGGGCATCGACGAGGCGTTCGCGCACGCCTACTTCCGCGACTTCGGGCTGCGCGTCGCGATCGTGCGGCCGTTCAACACCGTCGGTCCCCGCCAGACCGGCCGCTACGGCATGGTCGTCCCCCGGCTCGTCGCGCAGGCCCTGCGCGGGGAGCCCCTCACGGTGCACGGGGACGGAGGGCAGACGCGCTGCTTCTGCGACGTGCGGGATCTCGTGCCCGCGCTCGAGCGTCTCTCGCGCGAGCCGCGCGCGTACGGGCTCGCCGTCAACATGGGCGGGGCGACCGAGATCTCGATCGGGGACCTCGCCCGACGCATCGTCGACGTGCTCCGCTCGCCGAGCCCCATCGTGCACGTGCCGTACGACGAGGCGTACCCGCGCGGCTATGAGGACATGCGCCGGCGCGTGCCCGACAACGGGCTCGCCGCTCGCCTCGTCGGCTTCCGGCCCGCGACGGGGATCGACCAGATCATCGAGCGCGTCGCGCGCAGTCTCGGCTGGCGCGACACGTGCGTCGACGGGTCGGAGCGGGACGCCGCGCCCGGCGCGCACGGCGCATCGGGCGCATCTGTCGCGCCCGCCGTGCCCGCCGCCTCGCGGGAGTCGTGATGTGCGGCATCGTCGCGTGCCGCGCGCCCGGCGCGGGCGGGAAGCTCGTCGACGTGCTCGAGCTGCTCGAGTACCGCGGCTACGACTCGGCGGGCGTCGCGGTCGGCGCGCCCGGCGGCCGCGCGCGTGTCGCGCGCACCGTGCGCCGCGTCGCCGCGCTCCGCCCTCTCGTGGCGGCGTGGGACGGTCGCGCCGACGTCGGTGTCGGTCACACCCGCTGGGCGACCCACGGGGCGGTGACCGAGGCGAACGCGCATCCGCATCGGGACTGCACGGGACGCATCGCGGTCGTGCACAACGGCATCCTCGACGATGCCGACGCGGTGCGGGAGGAGCTCGCCGCCCGCGGACACGTGCTCGCGAGCGAGGTCGACAGCGAGGCGATGAGCCACCTCGTCGAGGAGGAGCTGCGCGTCGACGGCGACCTGCTCGCGGCCGTCACTCGCGCCGTCGCCGTCCTCCGCGGCTCGTGGGCGTTCGCCGTGCTCGACGCCGCGACGGGGCGCCTCGTGCTCGCCGCGCACCGCTCGCCGCTCGTCGTCGCGCGCTCTCGTCACGGCGACCTCGCCGCGAGCGACGTGACCGCCCTCGCGGGATGGGCCGGATCGTTCCGGGCTCTCGACGACGGCGACGTCGTCGAGCTCGCCCCCGAGCTCGTGTGGACGACGCGCGGTCGGCGCGTGACCCCGCCGCGCGCGTGGCCCCTGACGATGCGCCCTGCCGCCTCCGGCCTCGACGGGCACGCCGACCGCATGTCGCGGGAGATCGCCGAGCAGCCGGAGGTCGCCGCGCGCATCCTGGACGACCTCCTGCCGAAGGTCGCCGACGGGTCGCTCTGGCACGGCCTCGGCCTGCCGGCGTTCGAGCGCGTCGCTGTGCTCGCGTGCGGCACCTCGCTGCACGCGGGCATCGTCGTGGGCACGGCGCTCGCGGCGTTCGGCGGCGTGCCGTTCCGGCCGATCGTCGCGAGCGAGGCGGCCGAGGTCGTGCCGGAGGCGCGCACGCTCACGCTCGCGATGAGCCAGTCCGGCGAGACCGCCGACGTGCTCTCCGCGCTCGCGCGCGGCGACGGTCCCGTGCTCGCGCTCACCAACAGCGCCCACTCGAGCCTCGGCCGCCGAGCCGACGCCGTCATCGACTGCGCGGCGGGTCCCGAGGTGGGTGTCGCGGCGACGAAGACCTTCGTCGCGCAGGTCGTCGCCGGCGTATGCCACGCCGTCTCCGCGCTCGTCGCGCTCGACCGGCTCGATCCGTCGGCGGCGCGGCGGATCGTCGAGGACATGCGGCGTATCCCCGACCTGCTCGCCCAGTCGCTCGCCGTCGCGACCGAGGTCGTGCCCGCCCTCGCCGCGTCCGTGCGCGAGGCGAGCGGCTTCCTCTTCCTCGCGCGCGGCCCCGGCGTCGCGTACGCCGCCGAGGGGGCGCTCAAGCTCAAGGAGCTCAGCTATCGCTGGGCCGAGCACTATCCGGCGGGCGAGCTCAAGCACGGGCCGCTCGCGCTCGTCGAGGCCCGCACGCCGGTCGTCGTCGTCGACAACGACGACGTGCGACTGCCCGCGAGCATCGCCGAGGTCGAGGCACGTGGGGGACGCGTCATCCGCATCGGGGGAGCGGGGGCGACCGTCCCGGCCCTGGGCCGCAGCATCTCGCGACCGCTCGCCGGTGGTCTCGACCGCTGGGGTCCCCTCGAGTCGGTCGTGCCGCTCCAGGTGCTCGCGCGTGAGCTCGCGCTCCTGCTCGGGCGCGATGTCGACAAGCCCCGCAACCTCGCGAAGTCGGTGACGGTCGAATGAGCCCGTGCGCCGCCCCGCCCCTCGCCTCCCCACCCGCCGCATCCCATCCCGACAGAAGGAAGCCATCATGCCCTCCTCACTGACGCGTCGCCTGGCCGTGCTCGCGGCCGCGGCGTCGCTCGTCGCCGCGATCGCGGCGCCCGTCGTGGCGCTCGCGCCCGCGAGCGCGGCGACCCGCCCGCTCACGGTCGTGAGCCTCACGTTCGACGACGGCGCCTCGGATCAGCTCGCGGCCGCGAAGATCATGAACACGTACAAGGTCAAGGGGACGTTCTTCGTCAACTCCGGCTACATCGGCGCGGCGGGCTACGACACGCGAGCCGACCTCTCGGCGCTCGCCGCCGCCGGCCACGAGATCGGCGGCCACACTGTGACGCACCCGGACCTCGCGGTCGCGACAGACGACGAGGCGCGGCGGCAGATCTGCGCCGACCGCAACACGCTCCTCGACTGGGGGTTCGCGGTGCGCAGCTTCGCCTACCCGTTCGCGAGCAGCACGCCCGCGAACGAGACGGAGGTGCGCGACTGCGGCTACGACAGCGCGCGCATGCTCGGCGACCTGCGCACGCGGTTCGGCTGCGCCGACTGCGGCTACGCCGAGACGATGCCGCCCGCCGACCCGTACTACACGAAGGCGCTCGATGAGGCCGACCCGAGCTGGACGCTCGCCGACTTCCAGTCCGCGGTCACGAACGCCGAGCGCACGGGCGGATGGGTGCAGTTCACCTTCCACCACATCTGCAGCGACGGCTGCGAGCTCGGCGTCTCGCCGTCGCTCTTCGAGAGCTTCGTCAAGTGGGTCTCCGCGCGCGCGACGGCCCACAACACGGTCGTGCGCACGGTCGGGGACACCGTGGGCGGCGCCGTCCGGCCGAAGGTCGCACCGCCCGCCGACGCTCCGCCCGCGACGGGCGCGAACGGCGTCGCCAACTCGGGCTTCGAGAGCATCGGCGCGAACGGAGTGCCGGCGTGCTGGATGACCGCCTCGTGGGGGTCCAACACGGCCGCGTACGGCACGGTGTCCCCCGGGCACTCCGGTGCGGTCGCCTCGCGCGTGCAGGTGAGCGACTACGGCTCGGGCGACGGCAAGTACCTGCCGACCTTCGACCTCGGCTCGTGCGCGCCCGCGGTCACCTCCGGGCACAACTACTCGCTGCGCGCGTGGTACACCTCGACGGCGGTGACGCAGTTCGCGGTCTACCTGCGCACGACGAGCGGCGCCTGGCACTACTGGACCTCGAGCCCGTGGTTCCCGGCGGCCTCCGCGTGGACCGAGGCCGTGTGGACGACCCCCGACATCCCCGCGGGCATGACGGGCATCAGCTTCGGTCTCAACATGTTCTCCAACGGCACGCTCGTGACGGACGACTACGCGCTCTACGACACCGTCGGCGCCCCGGCAGCGAGCGTCGCGGCGCCTCCGGAGCCCGCGCTCGTGCCGAAGGTCAGCAGCCTCCCCGAGGTTCGGGTTGAGGGGTCGGACTAGCGGAGGCGCCGCGCGTTCGGGCGCGCGTCCCCCCGAGCCGGTCCGGTCGTCCCGGGCAGCGCGTCGCCCCCCTCGACCGCTGCCCGGGACATCTCTCGCGCTCGTGCTGCTGTGGACCGTCGTGCTCGTCCTGCCCGGATGCTCTCTGCGCGTGCTGCACCTCGACCTGCCCGAGGGGCGCTACCCATGGCACACCGACATCGTCTCGACGACGTTCTGGGTCGGGGAGGTGTTCGACGCGCACGCCGCCGACGGGAGCCAGCGCATCTCGACCTACGACTCGCGCTGGCTCTACAGCTACGGCGGGTGCGACGGTCGGGTCGTGCGCGGACGGTGCGAGACCGAGCGCCGGTCGGCGGCGGACGGATACTTCCCCACGCGCATGACGCCGCGGGAGAACCCGTTCTACCTCGACCTCCCGTACGACGACGTGCACGACGCGACGGGCTTCGGCGAGCGCGACGCGGTCGTGCCGTGGGCGGCCGAGCCCGGCTATGCGCAGCACCGCGGAGACTCGTCGTTCAGCTACCTCAAGAACCGGTGGGTCGAGCTGCGCCGGGGCGATCGCGCGTGCTTCGGACAGATCGAGGACGCGGGACCGGGCGTCTACGCGGACGCCGCCTACGTCTTCGGCGAGCACGACGAGCGTCCGCGGAACACGCGCTACGGCGGAGCGGGCATGGACGTCTCACCCGCCCTCAACGCATGCCTCGGCTTCCGCGAGCTCGACGGCGACAGCGATCGCGTCGCGTGGCGCTTCGTCGACGAGGCCGACGTGCCGCAAGGCCCGTGGAGGCTCCTCGTGACGACGCGCCAGGTGCGCTGACCTCACGACGTCCCCGGCTCAGCCGCCCGCGGCGGGATCCGTGGGGGAGACGGTCTGCTCGACGAGGAAGTGCCAGCCGACCCACCACCAGAAGAGCATGATCGCCACGCGCGTGCTGCGCGTCGTCATGATCTGGTCGAAGAGGCTGCCGACGGGCGCGAGCCACGCCTTGCGCCGGTGCGAGTCGAGCCAGAAGAGCGCCGCGAGCACGCCGCACAGCACGAATCCGAGGATCGTGACCTCGCGGCTCACCGCTCCCGCTCCCGCAGCGCGCGATCCGACCTCCCGGCTCCGTCGGCGGCGGGCAGAGCGTCCGTGCGGGAGCCCGATCCGTCGGTCGTGGGCGCGAGCGGCACATCGCCGGGCTCGGAGCGCCGACCGCGGGAGAGCAGGGCGATCCCGCCCGCGAGCCACGCGGCGACGAAGAGGATGCGGCCGGGAGCCCACTCGATGAACGGGTCGAGGAGGTCGGAGAGCGCGGGATGGGCGTACTCGGCCGCGGGGCCGGGCAGCCCGAGCAGGAACGACGCCACCTCCCACAGGCAGCCGCCGACGCCGAGGAGCGCCCACGCGAGGGCCGTTCGCCGGATCGCGGTCTCGTCCGTGCGGCCGCGCCGCCCCGTGCCGCGCGGCACGCCCGACCATGCGAGCGGCAGCACCGTGAGCCCGATGCCCGTGACGACGACGCCGTCGACGACGCCGTGCCGTGGCGAGATGACGAGCAGCGCTCCGAGCACCACCGACACCCCGATCGTCGCTGCCGTCGGCGGCAGGCGGAAGGAGGGGGCGCCGCGCAGCCAGCCGAGCGCGTCGACGATGAGGGCCGCGGCGACCGCGAGGTACACGACGGCGTCGACGGGCGCCCCGCGGTAGAAGTGGAAGGCGCCCGTGACGAGGAGGATGGCGGTCCACGGTGCGATGATCCGCAGGAGACGCGACGACCGGACGACCGTGCGAACCGAGCGGACCTGGGGCACGGTCGGAACCTTACTCCTCTCGCGGATCGTGTCCGCGCCGCCGGTATGCTGGAGCGTCGGGTCCGCGCCCGACGGCCCGCAGATCCGTACCGCCCTGGAGTGCCCCGCGTGAGCCTGATCGTGCAGAAATACGGCGGCTCCTCCGTCGCCGACGCCGAGAGCATCAAGCGCGTCGCGAAGCGCATCGTCGAGACGAAGAAGGCGGGCAACGACGTCGTCGTCGTCGTGAGCGCGATGGGCGACACGACCGACGAGCTGCTCGACCTCGCGCGCGAGGTCACGCCGCTGCCGGCGCCGCGCGAGCTCGACATGCTCCTCACCGCGGGCGAGCGCATCTCGATGGCCCTGCTCGCGATGACGATCAAGGGGATGGGCTACGAGGCCCGCAGCTTCACCGGCAGCCAGGCGGGCATGATCACCGACGCGCGGCACGGCGCGGCACGCATCGTCGACGTCACCCCCGTGCGCCTGCGCGCCGCCCTCGACGAGGGCGACATCGTCATCGTCGCGGGCTTCCAGGGCTTCAGCCGCGACACGATGGACATCACGACGCTCGGCCGCGGCGGCTCCGACACGACCGCCGTCGCGCTCGCGGCGGCCCTCGGCGCGGACATCTGCGAGATCTACACGGACGTCGACGGCGTCTTCACCGCCGACCCGCGCGTCGTCACGCGCGCGCGCAAGATCGACCGGATCACGATGGAGGAGATGCTCGAGCTCGCGGCGGCCGGCTCCAAGGTGCTCTACATCCGCGCCGTCGAGTACGCGCGCCGGCACGGTGTGACCCTGCACGTGCGGTCCTCGTTCACGACGGGCGAGGGCACGATCGTCTACAACCCGCCGGGGAGCGTGCCCCCGCGTCCGCACAAGGATGGAGTGACCGTGGAAGAGCCCATCATCGCCGGCGTCGCCGCCGATCTGAGCGAGGCGAAGATCACGATCGTGGGCGTGCCGGACGTCCCCGGCAAGGCCGCGCAGATCTTCACGATCATCGCCCAGTCCGAGGCGAACATCGACATGATCGTGCAGAACGTCTCGGCGGCGAAGACGGGCCTCACCGACATCTCCTTCACGCTGCCGATGGCGAACGGCTCCGCGACGATGCAGGCGCTCGAGGCCGCGCGCGACGAGATCGGCTTCCAGGCGCTGCAGTACGACGACCAGATCGCGAAGATCGCGCTCGTCGGGGCGGGGATGCGCACGAACGCGGGCGTGAGCGCGCAGCTCTTCACGGCGCTCTACGAGGCCGGCATCAACATCGAGATGATCTCCACGAGCGAGATCCGCATCTCCGTCGTCACGCGTGCCGACGCGGTCGAGGACGCCCTGCGCGCGGTGCACACGGCGTTCGGGCTCGACAGCGACGAGGAGGCCATCGTCTACGCCGGGACGGGTCGCTGACGCGCACCCCGCTCGGGTGCGCGCTGCCCGGGACCGCGCTGCTCAGGACTGCGCTGCTCGGGTCCGCGCTGCTCAGGGCGAGACGAGATCGCCCACGCGCGTGAGCCCGATGAACGACATCGTCGACGACTGCCCGTTCTGGCACGTCTGGTAGAGCAGCTCGTAGCCGCGGGGCAGGTCGTCCGTCGTGGCGTGGTGCGCGTTGAGCATCGCGACGACGCCCTCCACGCGGTACACGCCGGAGTACACGCCCGTCAGGCGGATGAGGGTGCCCGCGGCGAGCGGGAACCGCTTGCCGCCGCACGACCAGTGCTCGGCGATCGTCGGCACGCCGTAGTGCGCGGTCACGTCGACGGATCCCGCGCACTCGTCGAGCTCGGGGAGCCAGCCGACGGCGTGCACGACGTTCGTGTAGAGCCCCGCCTGCGCGCGCGCCTGCTCGGCATGCCACGCGTCCGTCGCCGCGCGCACGGCGGCGGAGAGCGAGGCGAGCGTCGCCGGCACGCGCGTGAGCCGGTCGACCGCGTGGATGGGCGCGCCCGCGGCCGCGAGGTCTCGCCCGACGAGCGGCCAGCCGAGCAGGAGCGGCACCGACTCGGCGCTGCGGAGCGCGGATCGCGCGCGACCCACGCCGCGGTCGGCGGCCGGCAGCACGGTGGACGCCGTCGCGATGCCCGCGGCGAGCGCGTCGCGCGGGCCTTCGTCGAGCACGCGGCCCGTGCTCGAGTCGAGCACTGCGCGCGCGCTCCGGATCGCCTCCCGCGTCGCGTCGACCGTGCGCTGCGCGGACGCGATGCGCGTCGCGACGGGATCGTGCACGCTCGACCAGAGCGCGGGCGCGGTCGTCGCCTGCGCGACGCCGCCGCCCACGGCGGCCGCCGTCGCGAGCGCGATCGCGACGACGAGCACGGCGCCGCGCGGCCGCGACGCGCGAGCCGCGCGATCGTGACCGCCCCGGCGTGCGTGACCGGCCGGGCGGCGCGGTGGACCATCCGACCGCGCGGGCGCGTTCGGCACGGCGGCGGTCGGTGTGGCGACGGTCGACGCGGCGCCGACCGCCGTGCTCATGGGCTCTGCGCTCATCGGTCCCTCGGGGTGCCTCCTCGTGCGCGTCCCTCCAGTGTGCGGGATGCCTGCCGCGCCACGCCAGGGAGCTGCGCCCGCGTGCGGTCCGCGCCCCGTCCGCGTCCGCGCCCCGTCCGCGTCCGCTCGCTCCCATCCGCGTCCGCGTCCGCGCTTGCGTCGGCAGCCGTGCCCCGTCGCCGGCCGTGCCGCGTCATCCGCTCGCGGATCGGGGAGAATGGAGGCACGCTCTCGCGCGTCGCGGGAGCACGACGAGGGAGCATCCCGTGAGCAGCAGCACCGCACCACTCGAGCCCGCCGCGGCGTCCCCCGGCACGGGCGTCCGCCTCGGCGTCGTCGGCGCGACCGGACAGGTGGGGGGCGTCCTCCTCCGCATCCTGCGCGAGCGCCGGTTCCCGATCGCCGAGCTGCGACTGTTCGCGAGCGAGCGCAGCGCGGGCACGACGATCGAGTTCGACGGTCGCGAGATCGTCGTCGAGGACGCCGCGACGGCCGATCCGTCCGGGCTCGACGTCGCGATCTTCTCCGCCGGCGCCGGGACGAGCCGCGTGCAGTCGCCGCGCTTCGCCGCGGCGGGCGTCACGGTCGTCGACAACTCGAGCGCGTGGCGCATGGACCCCGACGTGCCTCTCGTCGTGAGCGAGGTCAACCCGGAGGCGATCGAGCATGCGCCCAAGGGCATCATCGCAAATCCCAACTGCACGACGATGGCGGCGATGCCCGTGCTCAAGCCGCTGCACGACGAGGCGGGGCTCGTGCGGCTCGTCGTCAGCACGTACCAGGCCGTGTCCGGCGCGGGTCGAGCGGGCGGGCGGGAGCTCGTCGAGCAGACGCGCGCTGCCCTCGAGCAGGACGCCCTGGGCCTCGTCCACGACGGCGGGGCGGTCGAGTTCCCGCCTGCGGCCACGTTCCCGCGCACGATCGCGTTCGACGTCGTGCCGTTCGCCGGCAACCTCGTCGACGACGGCCTCGGCGAGACCGACGAGGAGAAGAAGCTGCGCAACGAGAGCCGCAAGATCCTCGAGCTGCCCGACCTCCTGGTGTCGGGCACCTGCGTGCGCGTTCCCGTCTTCACCGGCCACTCGCTGTCGATCAACGCCGAGTTCGAGGGCGAGCTGAGCCCCGAGCGGGCCACCGAGCTGCTCGCCTCCGCCCCCGGGGTGCAGCTGGAGGACGTGCCCACGCCGTTGCAGGCGGCCGGAGCCGACCCCAGCTTCGTCGGCCGCATCCGCGCGGACCAGTCGGCCCCGGCCGGCCACGGCCTGGCGCTGTTCGTCGCGAACGACAACCTGCGCAAGGGCGCGGCGCTGAACGCCGTCCAGGTGGCCGAGCTGGTCGCCGAGCGCCTGCGCGCGGGCGCCGTGGTCGGCGCCTAGCACGGGCCCGGGCCTCTTCTCCGACATCCCCGCCTGAACGGCTTCTCAGGCCTTCGCGGGCAGACCGGCGGCCGCGATTCTCCGTCCGCTTGCTGCGGGCTCTCGTCGGGCGCGGCCGTGGGACGAGGGCCGACGACAGTGTTTTGCGCAGTTTTCAGAGGGTACGAGTACCCTCTGCGTTCGCCTGTGGAAGCTTGGAACTCGGCGTGCTCTGACGCGCCACACTTTTCGAGTCGACCAGAAGGAATGAATCGATGACTCTCTCCCGGCAGAAGGAACCGCGCGGCTTGGCCCGGTTCCGCACGTGGTCCGCAGCGGCTCTGGCCGCGCTCGCCCTCGCGGGGGGGGGGGGGGGGGCGGGTACAGCGCCCCGCCCGCCTACGACAACAGAACCCGACCGCCCCGTCCCGGTTCCCCACGTGGTCCGGGTGCGGGGTGGCCTCACTCCCCCGCGTC
>JAATFA010000127.1 GCA_015655445.1 Actinomycetales bacterium
AACTCGTCGAGGTTGCTCGCGAAGATCGCGAGGAAGTTCACGCGCTCCAGGAGCGGCAGCGTGGGGTCCTCGGCGAGCTCGAGCACGCGCTGGTTGAAGGCGAGCCAGCTGAGCTCGCGGTCGAGGAACCGGTCGGGAGGCAGAGTGCCGTCGTCTTCGAAGGACTCTTCCTCGTAGTCGTCGAGGTAGTCGGCGCCGACGGCTGCGTCGAGCAGATTGTCCATGCGGACATCCTCTCACCGGCTGGTGAACCGACGATGAACGGGTTTCCGACGCGGCGCCGGCACCGGCGCCGGCACCGGCACGAGGGCGAGCGCGGCACCGGAGCGAACGTGGGCGTGGGCGCGAGTGCGGGCGCGGTGAGGCGTGCCACGGCGCGTGCGGCGAGGGCCTTCGCTCTCCGTCTGCGGCCGCGGGCGTCAGCGGGCGGCGCGGTACAGCACGTCGATCGCGAGCCGCTCGAAGCCGCGCGAACGGTAGAGACGCAGTGCGCGCTCGTTGTCGCCCTCGACGTAGAGCTCGGCGCGCGCGCGGCCGAGGGCGCGCAGCCGTGCGAGGCCCGCGTCGAGGAGCGCGCCCCCGAGACCGCGTCCCGCCGCGTCGGGATGCACGCCGAGCACGTAGATCTCGCCCGCGGCCGAGTCCTCCACGTCGTCGGCGAGCTTGAGCCAGCAGAAGCCGAGCACGTGGTCGTCGTCGGACCGGGCGACGAGCACGTTCGCCCGATCGTGACCCGGGGAGGCGAGACGGGCCTCCGCGTCGGCCCGGTCCATCGCGCCCTGCTCGGGGTGGTCGCGGAAGGCGAGCGCGTTGACGGCGACGATCGCGTCGAGCTCGTCGTCGCGCATGGGCCCGATCGCGACCCCCGGATCGCGGGGCGCCCCGGCGGCATCTCGTGCGTCCGGCACGGGGGCCCGGCGGGGCGTGCCGGCGTCCGCCGTGGGGGAGTCCGGTGTGAGCGGACGGCCGAGGTGCAGCAGCTCCCGTGCGCGCACGAACCCGAGCCGGGCGGCGAGCGCGGCCGCGCCCGGAGCGTCGCCGTGCGCCCACGCCGAGTCCAGTCCCTCCGCGCGCAGGCGCGCGACGAGCGCGCGCGAGAGCGTGTCCCCGATGCCGCGCCGTCTCCAGTCCGGGTCGACGACGAGCTCCCCCGCCTCGTACGCCGTCGCCGCGGCGACGAGCCGCCCATCCGCGTGCACGGCGAGGTAGTCGCGGGCGCCGAGCAGGCTCGCCTCGTTGAACGCCGAAGCGCCGTCGACGGCGGCCGCGCGCGACCTCAGCTCCTGGAGCGCCCGCTCCGCATCCGGGTCCGAGCGGTCACTGCTGGACGTTCGCCAGGCGCTCACCCTCGTCCTCGTAGACGTTGAAGCGGTAGCCGACGTTGCGCACCGTGCCGATGAGCGACTCGAGGTCGCCGAGCTTGGCCCGCAGGCGCCGCACGTGCACGTCGACGGTGCGCGTGCCGCCGAAGTAGTCGTAGCCCCACACCTCGCTGAGGAGCTGCTCGCGCGTGAAGACGCGGCTCGGATGCGTCGCGAAGAACCGCAGGAGCTCGAACTCCTTGAACGTAAGGTCGAGCGGGCGCCCGTGCACCTTCGCGGAGTAGCTCGCCTCGTCGATGACGACGCCGGAGGCGTGGATCTTCGACCCCGCCTGCTCCTGCGCAACGCGTCCCGTGACGAGCCGGATGCGCGCATCCACCTCGGCGGGCCCGGCGGACTCGAGCACGACGTCGTCCACGCCCCAGTCCGCGCTCACGGCCGTGAGGCCGCCCTCCGTGAGCACGAGCACGAGGGGAACGTTGAGCCCCGTCGTCGTGAGGATCTTGCACAGCGACTTCGCGCTCGCGAGGTCGTGCCGCGCATCCACGAAGATGACGTCGCACGCGGGGGCGTTGACGAGCGAGGCGGGCTCGGCCGGGATCTCCCGCGTGCGGTGGCTGAGCAGTCCGAGCGCGGGCAGCACCTCGCCCCCGACCGCCGAGGTCAGGATCAAGAGCTGTGCCATGAGGCCTCCCGAGGGAAGGGCACCAGTCTACAAGTGCGCCGCCGTCGGCTCGTTCCCGAGAATCCGCGGCGGCTCGCGGCGTGCGACCGGCACCGCCACGCGGCGTGCGGGCGCGGTCCTCTAGCATGGGCGGATGCACCGCACGCTCCCGAGCGCCCTGCCCGTGTGGGTGCTCGCCGTCGTCGGCGCGGTGCTCATCGGCGTCTTCTCGCCGTCGACGCGCTACCTCACGTGGCTCCCCGTCGTCTTCGCGCTGTGCGTGCTCGCGACGTTCGTCATCCAGCTCTCCCTGCCGGTCAAGAAGGGACTCGTCACGCGCATGTTCGCCTCGATCGGGGGGGCCGCCGTGCTGCTCGCGATCGCGACGGGAGGGCTCGCGGCGGCCGCCGCGTAGCGGCCGCGCATCCGGGTGCGCGCGGGCGCGGTGCCGTAGACTGGCGGCATGCTGCTCGCCCTGGAACTCTTCTACGTCGGACTCCTCGGCCTGGCGAGCCTGGCGATCGCGTTCGTCTCGGTGACCGTGCTGTACAACCTGTTCCGGGGTCAGCGCTAGGCCGTGTTCGACCTCGACGCGAGTCTGCCCGCCGAGCTCGTGCCCCTGTCCTGGCTGATCGGGGTCTGGGAGGGCACGGGCGTCATCTCCTACCGCATCGGCGACACGGTGCGCGAGCACGAGTTCGGCCAGCGGATGTCGTTCAGCCACGACGGCCTGCCGCACCTCAACTACACCTCGTACACGTGGCTCCTCGATGAGCGGAACACGCCGCTCGTCACGGAGGCCGGCTACTGGCGCCTCTCCCGTCCCGCGCGGGAGAACGATCCGGGGCCGGGGATGCTCCCAGGGCTCGGCGAGCGTCCGTACGCGACCGCGGAGGAGGTCGAGACGCTCCGCAACGCGCGCGGGGCGTTCGACGTCGAGGTCTCGATGGTGCATCCGGGCGGCGTGAGCGAGCTCTACGTGGGGGAGGTCGCCGGTCCTCGCATCGACCTGCAGACGGACGCGGTCATGCGCTCCTCGAGCGCGAAGGAGTACTCCGCCGCGACGCGTCTCTACGGACTCGTCGACGGCCACCTGCTGTGGGCGTGGGACATCGCGGCGCTCGGCCAGGACCTGCGCACGCACGCGTCGGGCCGGCTCGCCCGCGCGGACTGAGGGAGGCGGAGATGACGAGTCCGTTCCTCGAGCGGGACGGCGCGGTCGGCGCCGCCGTCCCCGAGCACTACGGGAACCCGCTCGGCGAGCAGCGCGCGCTCGCTGAGGGGAGCGCGATCGTCGACCTCTCCGATCGCGCCGTGCTCTCCGTCGCCGGGCCGGACCGACTCACGTGGCTCGACTCGATGACCTCGCAGGCGATCGCGGGTCTCGCCCCCGGGGAATCAGCCGAGACGCTCCTGCTCGACCCGCATGGCCACGTGGAGCATGCGATCCGACTCGTCGACGACGGCGCGACGACGTGGCTGCTCGTGGACGGCGACGAGGGGGAGCCTCTCGCCGCGTGGCTCGACCGCATGCGCTTCCGCCTGCGGGTCGAGGTCGCCGATCGCACGGCCGAGCTCGCGACGATCGGCTCGCTCGGCGCGCCCGTCGATGCGGTCGAGGCGGGCGGTGTCCCCCTCGTGTGGCGCGACCCGTGGGCCGCCGGACCGGGCTTCACGTCTGCGCGCGGCGAGCATCCGGGGGCGCGGTGGCCCTACGCCGAGACGCTCGTGGAGCGGTCGACCCTCGCCGGGCTCGCGGCGCGGCCCGCGGCCGGCACGCTCGCGCTCGAGGCGCTGCGGATCGCCGCGTGGCGGCCGCGCCTCGCCGACGTGGACGAGCGGGCGATCCCCCACGAGCTGGACTGGCTGCGCAGCGCCGTCGCCCTCGACAAGGGCTGCTATCGCGGACAGGAGACGGTCGCGAAGGTGCACAACCTCGGACATCCGCCGCGCCGGCTCGTGCAGCTGCATCTTGACGGCTCGCTCGGCGTGCTGCCCGCGCGCGGCGCGATCGTGCGCCTGGGCGAGGACGAGGTGGGGCGCGTCTCGACGGCGGCCATGCACTACGAGCTCGGCCCGATCGCGCTCGCGCTCGTGCGGCGGCGCACGGATCCCGCGGCGACGCTCACGGTCGACAGCGAGGCGGGGCCGCTCGCCGCCGCGCAGGAGGTCGTCGTGCCGCCCGACGCGCCGCCGGCCGTGCAGGTGCCGCGCCTGCCTCGCCTCGGCGCCCGCTGATCCCCCTGTCCCCTCTGCTTGCGCCGGCGTGTCTGGCGTGCGCGCCCGGAATAACGGGCGCCGACGCCAGACACGCCGGCGCATGCACGGGGTCCGCCCGCTGAGGGCGGGCGCGCGCCCACCGGCTCAGGTCAGACGGTGGGCTTCATGTCGTACGTCACCCAGGACGTCGCCACTGCGTGCGCGTCGTAAACCGATCGAGCCGGTGCGTTGTCGGCCGCGGTGATCCACCGCACGACACTGCCGCCAGCCTCGCCCGCACGCTTCGCGGCGTGCTGGAGCAGCGCGCCGGCCGCCCCCCTCCCGCGCGCCTCCGGTGCGGTGAACAGGTCGTCGAGGTAGAGGCCCATCGTTGCGGACGACGGCCGAGCGAACCATCGGAGGTTCGCCAGCGCGACCGGCCGGCCCCCCCTCATCCACGGCAACGAGCCCGACGAGGCCGTGCTCGCCGTCCCGCACCCATCGCCACGCGGTCGCCACCGCGACCGAGTCGTCGGGAAGCCGATAGAGGGCGCGATACCCGGCATAGAGCCGGGCCCACGCAACCTCGTCGCGGGGCTCGACCGTTCGAACCGTCATGCTCACGCGGCACACTACAAGCCACCGCCCTTCGGGCCTTCTCTCCTCCCGATGCGCCGGCGTGTCTGGCGTCGGCGCCCGTTATTCCGGGCGCGCACGCCAGACACGCCGGCGCAAGCAGGAGTTATTGGACGGGGTACAGATATCGTAGAGTGGCGGGGTGACGGAGTTCCTCGTGCAGGACGTGGGGCGGCGGCTCGTCCCCTACGCCGAAGGCCTCGAGCTGCAGCGCTCGCTCCACGCGGAGGTCGTGGCGGGCACCGCGCCCGACACCGTCGTGCTGCTCGAGCACGAGCCCGTCTACACGGCGGGCAAGCGCACGGAGGACGCGGAGCGTCCCGACGACGGCACCCCCGTCGTCGAGGTCGACCGAGGCGGCAAGATCACCTGGCACGGGCCCGGCCAGCTCGTCGGCTATCCCATCGTGCGCCTGCCGGAGCCCATCGACGTCGTCGCGTACGTGCGCTCGCTCGAGGCGATGCTGCTCGAGGTCGTCGGCGCGCTCGGCGTCGACGCGCGCCGCGTCGAGGGGCGGTCGGGGGTGTGGACGACCGTCGACGGACGGGATGCGAAGCTCGCCGCGATCGGCATCCGCGTCGCCGGCGGCGTCACGAGCCACGGCTTCGCGCTCAACTGCAGCAACAGCCTCGCGCCGTACCGGAGGATCGTCGCGTGCGGGATCCGCGACGCCGGCGTCACGACGATCAGCGACGTGCTCGGTCGGCGCGTCGACCCGGTCGACGTCCTCGACGCCGTTCGGTCGCAGTTCGTCTCCCCGCGCGAGCGCGTGGCGGCGCTCGCGGGCGCGCGATGAGCGCGGACGTCACGACGGCCCCCGACGGCCGTCGGATGCTGCGCCTCGAGGTGCGCAACGCGTCCGTGCCGATCGAGCGCAAGCCGGAGTGGATCAAGACGCGCGCCCGGCTCGGCCCGGAATACCGCGGCCTGCAGGCCCTCGTGCGGGAGAAGGAGCTGCACACCGTCTGCCAGGAGGCGGGCTGCCCGAACATCTACGAGTGCTGGGAGGACCGCGAGGCGACCTTCCTCATCGGCGGCTCGCAGTGCACGCGGCGCTGCGACTTCTGCCAGATCGACACGGGCAAGCCCGCGGCGTACGACACGGACGAGCCACGCCGCGTGGCCGAGTCGGTGCGCGAGATGGCGCTGCGCTACGCGACCGTGACGGGCGTCGCACGCGACGACCTGCCCGACGAGGGCGCGTGGCTGCACGCCGAGACCGTGCGGAGGATCCACGAGCTCAACCCGGGCACGGGCGTGGAGATCCTCGCGACCGACTTCTCCGGCAACCCCGAGCTGCTTGAAATCGTCTTCGCGTCGCGGCCGGAGGTGTTCGCCCACAACGTGGAGACGGTCCCGCGGATCTTCAAGCGCATCCGGCCGGCCTTCCGCTACGAGCGCTCGCTCGACGTGCTGAGCCGCGCGCGTGAGGCGCGGCTCATCACGAAGTCGAACCTCATCCTCGGCATGGGGGAGACGCGCGCGGAGGTCTCGCAGGCCCTGCAGGATCTGCACGATGCCGGCACCGACATCGTCACGATCACGCAGTACCTGCGCCCCACGCCGCGGCACCTGCCGGTCGATCGCTGGGTGCGGCCGGAGGAGTTCGTCGAGATCAAGGCGGAGGCGGAGCGGATCGGCTTCCTCGGCGTGCTCGCGGGCCCGCTCGTGCGCTCCTCCTATCGTGCCGGGCGCCTGTGGGCGCAGTCGATGGCGCGCAAGGGATGGCCCGTGCCCGAGCAGCTCGCGCCGCTCGCGGACGAGCGGCTCGGCTTCGCGCAAGCCGTCGGGTAGACCGCCTCGGACACGGCCCCGCGGCGCCGAGGACGAGGGGCGCGCCACCGAGGCGTGCGAGCGGCGCGGCCGGGACGAGCGGGCGGGCCCGCGGACGCCGGGCCGGGCCCGTCGCATCCCGTCGCCGCGCACGTCACAGGTCCCGTGGGGCGCGATCGGGTGAGCGCGGGGCGGAGGACGGTCCGGGCGTGACTGCGCTCCAGCCGACCGTGAGCTCGCCGAGGCGCCAGCGGCGCGGGCCGTCGCGCACGGGCCATCCCGCCGCGCGCATGGCCGCGCCGACCGCGCGCCAGCGCTGCGAGGGCCCGTAGGCAGACAACGGTGCCGCGCGTGCCCAGGCCGCGTCGAGCGCCGCGAGGAACGCGTGCACGCGCTCCCCGGGCACGTTGCGGTGGATGAGGGCCTTGGGCAGCCGCTCTGCGACGACCGACGGACGCTCGAGGCCGGTGAGGCGCAGCGAGACGGTGAACGTGCGCGGGCCCTCGACGCCGAGCCCGACCCAGCTCGCGACGCGTCCGAGCTCGTCGCACGTGCCCTCCACGAGCACGCCCTCCGGCTGCAGGCGCGCCGTCATACGCGCCCACGCGTCCGCGACCTCGGACTCGTCGTACTGCCGCAGCACGTTGAGCGCCCGCAGGACGACGGGACGGCGGCCCCAGGGCGCGGGCGCCTCGAAGCCTCCGAGCGAGAACGCGACCCCGGGGCGCGTGTGGACGCTCGCGCGCGCGACGCGCTCCGGATCGATCTCGATCCCGAGCACCTCGACGTCGGGACGCACGGCCGCGAGTCGCGCATGCAGCTCGAGCGTCGTCGTCGGCGAGGCGCCGAAGCCGAGGTCGACGACGAAGGGATCGTCGGCGCGTCGCAGCGCGGGGAGCGCGGCGATCCAGCGGTCGACGCGGCGCAAGCGGTTGGCGCCCGTGGTGCCGCGCGTGATCCGTCCCTGCGCCATGCGCCCATTCTCGCGTCCGAGTCGCGCGGCGCCCCTCGCGTGCGAGCGCCGCGGCGGTCACCGTGCGCGGGCGGCGATCGAGACGCTCTCGACGCCAGGGAGGCTCTCGCGCAGCTGCGCCTCCGCGGCGTCGAGGATGTCCTGCACGCGGCTGAGGAGCGCGTCCTCGGTCGCGACGAGCGCGTCCCCGTGCAGTCGGTGGCCGATCCAGCGCAGCCGCACACGGTGGACGGCGACGACGCCGTCCACATGGCGGAGCGCGTGCTCCGCGCGCTCGAGCAGGTCGGGGTCGATGCCGTCCATGAGGCGTGTCCACACGCTGCGCACGGTGCCGACGAGGAGCACGACGATCGCGACCGAGATGAGCGCGCCGACGATCGGGTCGGCGAGCGGGAAGCCGAGCAGCACGCCGACCGCTCCGAGGACGACCGCGAGCGAGGTGAAGCCGTCCGTGCGCGCGTGCACGCCGTCGGCGACGAGCGCGGCGGAGCCGATCCGGCGTCCCACGCGGATGCGGTGGATCGCGACGGCCTCGTTGCCGACGAAGCCGATGATGCCGGCGACGACGACCCAGCCGACGTTCTCGACCGGCTGCGGGTGCACGATGCGCTCGACGGACTGCCACGCGGCGACGACGGCGGAGAGCGCGACGACGAGGACGATGGCGAGACCCGCGAGGTCCTCCGAGCGGCCGAGGCCGTACGTGTAGCGGCGGGTCGGCGCCCGGCGACCGAGCACGAACGCGACCCACAGCGGCACGGCGGTGAGCGCGTCCGAGAAGTTGTGCACGGTGTCGGCGAGGAGGGCGACGGATCCGCTCGCGAGCACGATGAACAGCTGGAGCATGGTCGTCGCGAGGAGCGCGACGAGGCTCACACGAAGGGCGCGCGTGCCCGCGCTGCTCGCCTCGAGCGCGTCGTCGACGGAGTCGGCCGCGTCGTGCGTGTGGGGCACGAGGAGGTCGTGGACGAACCGGCGGACGCCCCCGCCGTGCTCGTGGTGGTCGTGACCGCCGTGGCCGTGATCGCCGTGGTCGTGCGCGGCCCCGTGCGTGTCGCTCACTCGCCCGCCTGCGCGTGGTGGTGCCGGGGCACTCCGCCGAGCGAGTGCTCGGCCTGGAAGATCGCGTCCGAGACGAGCTGCTGGGCGTGCTCGTTCTCGAGTCGGTAGAACACGCGCGTGCCGTTCTGGCGCGTCGCGACGATACGCGCGAGGCGCAGCTTCGCGAGGTGCTGCGACACGGCCGCGGGCGACTTTCCGACGATCTCGGAGAGCCGGTTGACGGGCAGCTCGCCCGCGTCGCGCAGGGCGAGGATGATGCGCACGCGCGTCGCGTCGGCGAGCATCGCGAACACCTCGACGGCGAGCTCGACGAACTGGCTGTCGGCGCGGCGCCCGCACACGGCCTTATCCGCATCCATACGCAGATTCTTACATAAGGAGGTCGGCGGCCGCGAGGGCTCGCTCTGGGTAGGCTGGTGGCCATGAGCACGCTCATCCTCCTGCGCCACGGGACCTCCGAGTGGAACGCGAAGAACCTGTTCACCGGATGGGTCGACGTGCGGCTCAACGAGGCGGGCGTCGGCGAGGCGCGGCACGCGGGCGAGCTGCTCGCGCGGTCGGGGCTCGCGCCCACGATCCTCTACACGAGCGTGCTCACGCGGGCGATCCAGACCGCGAACATCGCGCTCGAGGTCGCCGACCGCCTGTGGATCCCCGTCAAGCGGTCGTGGCGGCTCAACGAGCGGCACTACGGCGCGCTCCAGGGCAAGGACAAGGCGCAGACGCTCGAGGAGTTCGGCCCGGAGCAGTTCAAGACGTGGCGCCGCAGCTTCGACGTGCCGCCGCCCCCGCTCGCGGACGACTCCGAGTTCAGCCAGGTGCAGGACGAGCGCTACGCGGACCTCGGGGCCGAGCTCCCGCGCACCGAGTCGCTCAAGCTCGTGATCGAGCGCATGCTGCCCTACTGGAACGCCGAGATCGCCGCGGACCTGCGCGCGGGGCACACCGTGCTCATCGCCGCCCACGGCAACAGCCTGCGCGGGCTCGTGAAAGAGCTCGACGGGATCTCGGACGACGACATCGCCGAGCTCAACATCCCGACCGGCATTCCGCTCGTGTACGACCTCGACGCCGACCTGCGGCCCACGAAGCCCGCCGAGTACCTCGATCCGGAGGCGGCGGCGGCGGGAGCGGCGGCCGTCGCCGCTCAGGGCACGCGCAAGGAGTAGCCCTCGCTCAGGGCACGCGCAAGGAGTGGCCCTCCGGCGCCGCCGGCGCCCCGCCTCCGCCGGCGCTAGGCCTCCGCGGGCACCCAGTTGCCGGTCGCGAGGTACTGCACCTTCTTCGCGATCGAGACGGCGTGGTCGGCGAAGCGCTCGTGGTAGCGCGATGCGAGCGTCGCGTCGACGGTCGCCGACGCCTCGCCCGCCCACGTCTCGGCAAGCACGGCGTCGAAGACGCTCACGTGCAGCTCGTCGACCTTGTCGTCCTCGTTGCGGATCTCCTCCGCGATCTGCACGTCCTCGGTCTCGAGCAGGTCGACGAGCCGGTGCGCGATCTCGACGTCGAGCTGGCCCATGCGCGCGAACGTCTCGCGCAGCGTCTGCGGCACGACCTTGTCCGGGAAGCGGTAGCGCGCGAGCTGGGCGATGTGGGAGGCGATGTCGCCCATGCGCTCGAGCGAAGCCGAGATGCGCAGAGCGCTCACGACGATGCGCAGGTCGCGCGCGACGGGCGCCTGCCGCGCGAGGATCGTGATCGCCAGCTCGTCGAGCGACGCCGCGAGCTCGTCGATCGTCGAGTCGTCCGCGATGACGGTCTCTGCGACGGTGACGTTCGAGTCGTTGAACGCCGTCGTCGCCCGCTCGATCGAGGTCGCCACGAGCGAAGCGATCTCGACGAGGCGGTCCTGCACCTCCTGCAGCTCCTGCTGGAACACTTCGCGCATCTGGGTCCTCCCGGGTTCGCCCTCCGCCCCATGGTCCCCGCCACGATGGCGCGCTCAGGTGAACATCCGGTGTTGCGGAGCTGAACACTCAGGTAACCGCGACCGCTGCGGCGTCCTCCGGGACCGCGCGGAGTGGACGCCGTCTAATCTAGTCGCCGTGGACCACTCCATGCTGGTGTCGGTCGCGTTCGGCTTCGGTCTGCTCGTCGGCGCCGTGCTCGTCCTCCTCATCGTCCTCGCGGCGCAACGGGGGCGGCGGGCCGCCGCCGTCGCCTCCTCGGACGTACCGGACGGGGTGGACGCGGTCATCGAGGCGCTCGAGTCCGCGGGCGTCGTGCTCGACCCCTCGAACACGGTCGTGCGGGCCTCGCGCGCGGCCATGGCCTTCGGCCTGGTCTGGAACCAGGCGCTCGTGCATCCGGAGCTCGTCGCGCTCGTCGATCGCGCCCGGCGCGGCGACGAGCCGATCACGGAGGAGCTCACGCTGCACCGCGGCCCGTTCGGGGACGCGAGCATGCACCTCTCGGTCCGCGCCGCTCGTCTCGGCGCGCGCTACGTGCTGCTGCTCGCGGAGGACCGCACGGAGTCCTATCGGCTCGAGGAGGTGCGGCGCGACTTCGTCGCGAACATCTCGCACGAGCTCAAGACCCCCATCGGCGCCGTCGGGGTGCTCGCAGAGGCCCTCGAGAGCGCGGCGGACGAGCCGGCCCAGGTGCGCCGGTTCGCGAGCCGGCTGCGCATCGAGTCGGAGCGGCTCGCGCGCCTCACGCAGGAGATCATCGAGCTCAGCCGGCTGCAGGCGAGCGACGCCCTCGAGAACGCCGAGCTCGTCGACGTCGACCACGTCGTCGCGCAGGCGATCGACCAGAACCGGGTCTCCGCCGACGCGCAGCGCATCAAGCTCGTCGGCGGCCCGCCGAGCGGCGCGACGATCTTCGGCGACGAGTCGATGCTCGTGACCGCGGTGCACAACCTCATCGTCAACGCGATCCAGTACTCGCCGAGCGGATCGCGCGTCGGCATCGGGGTGAGCACGCGCGACGGCGTCGTCGAGATCGCCGTGACCGACCAGGGCGTGGGGATCCCCGAGGATGAGCTCGACCGCGTCTTCGAGCGCTTCTTCCGCGTCGACCCGGCGCGCAGCCGGCACACCGGCGGCACGGGGCTCGGTTTGAGCATCGTCAAGCACGTCGTGCAGAATCACGGCGGCGACATTAGGGTGTGGTCGCAGCCGGGACACGGGTCGACGTTCACGATCCGGCTCCCCGAGGCATCGCACGTGGCCGCGTGAGTGGGAGCGAAGACATGACCAGGATCCTGATCGTCGAGGACGAGGCCTCGCTCGCCGAGCCCCTCGCCTTCCTGCTCAACCGGGAGGGCTACGATGCCGTCGTCGCCTTCGACGGCCCGGCCGCGCTCGCCGAGTTCGACCGTCAGGCGGCCGATCTCGTGCTGCTCGACCTCATGCTGCCCGGCCTGCCGGGGACGGAGGTATGCCGCGAGCTGCGCGCACGCTCGAACGTGCCCATCATCATGCTCACCGCGAAGGACACCGAGGTCGACATCGTCGTCGGCCTCGAGCTCGGCGCGGACGACTACGTGACCAAGCCGTACTCGACGCGCGAGCTGCTCGCGCGCATCCGCGCGGTGCTGCGGCGGCAGGGCGATCCGGAGTCCTCGCTGGGCGGCGTGCTCGAGGCCGGCACCGTGCGGATGGACGTCGAGCGCCACATCGTGACGGTCGAGGGGCAGGAGACGCCGATGCCGCTCAAGGAGTTCGAGCTGCTCGAGCTCCTGCTGCGCAACGCGGGGCGCGTGCTCACGCGCGGACAGCTCATCGACCGGGTGTGGGGGGCCGACTACTTCGGCGACACGAAGACGCTCGACGTGCACATCAAGCGCATCCGCTCGAAGATCGAGCGGGAGCCGTCGCAGCCGACGATGCTCGTGACCGTGCGCGGGCTCGGCTACCGCTTCGAGACGTCCTGATCGGAGCGGGCCGACCGGCGCGCGCGGACCGGCCGCACGGACGACGCCGGGGCGGCCTCGCGCCGGCTCAGGACCCCGGCTCGGCTCGGGACCGCGGGGCGGCTCGGACGCCGGAGTGGCTCAGGGCGTCGCGGAGGGCGCTGGCAGCGGCAGGTCGCTCGGCGCGGGCGTCGGGCTGCTGAGGGTGCGGCGCGGGGTCGGCGCGAGCGTGCTGTACTCCGCCTGCCCCGTCGTCAGCACGGGGACCATGAGCTCGCGGCCCTCGGCGTCGCCGTACTGGAAGTAGACCGGCAGGAGGGCGCCCGGCTTCGTGTCGATCCGGGTGAGGAGCACTTGCGGGTTGCCGTCGGCTCCGAACGTCTCTGCGCCGAGCGGATCGAGGTCCTCCTGGATGGTCGTGCGCGTGCCGCCCGAGGAATACGAGATCGAGAGCGTCACGGCCTCGTCGCTCTCGTTGATGCCGCGGAAGACGAGGTTCCCGGTCTGGCCGTTGTCGCTGATGACGAGGGCGTTCTCGATCGCGACGTCGCCGATCTTCGTGTTGACGCCGTCCGCGAGGTCGCGCACCATCTCGGTGCCCTGCGGGGTGATGAACCCGCATCCGGCGGTCGCGAGCGCCAGGACGGCGGCGACCGCGGCGGATGCGACGACGCGTGATCTCACAGACTCCTCCAGCACGATTCCGGCTCGCGCTCTAGCCTAGCGGGAAGGGGCGGGCGCCCAGGGCGGGGGCGTCTCTGAAAGAACGCTGTGGTAAACTGAGTCTCCGCGGAGGGACACATTTCATGCAGTTCGAGGTCGGCGAAACCGTCGTTTACCCGCACCATGGTGCAGCTACCATCACCGAAGTCAAGACCCGCGTCGTCCGGGGCGAGGAGAAGCTCTACCTCAAGCTCAACGTGACGCAGGGCGATCTCGTCATCGAGGTCCCCGCGGAGAACGTCGACCTCGTCGGCGTCCGCGACGTCATCGGCAAGGAGGGTCTCGACCGGGTCTTCGAGGTGCTGCGCGCGCCGTTCACGGAGGAGCCGACGAACTGGTCCCGCCGTTATAAGGCCAACCTCGAGAAGCTCGCCTCCGGCGACGTGATCAAGGTGTCCGAGGTCGTGCGCGACCTCTGGCGCCGGGATCAGGACCGCGGGCTCTCGGCGGGCGAGAAGCGCATGCTCGCGAAGGCGCGGCAGATCCTCATCTCGGAGCTTGCGCTCGCGGAGAAGACGGACGAGGAGAAGGCGTCGTCCGTCCTCGACGAGGTGCTCGCCTCCTGACCGCGTCGTCCGCGCCCGTCCGCGACGCGTAGCCGCGCGCTCGGATCCATGCAGCCCGCACGGGTGGAGTCCGGATCGGCGGAGGAGCCGCGCATCGCGGTCGTCGTCGTGGCCGCGGGGAGCGGCACGCGCCTCGGTCGCGCGGAGCCCAAGGCGTTCGTGCCCGTGCGGGGCGTCCCGATGATCGAGCGCGCCGTCGAGGCCGCGTGCGGCATGAGCGAGCCCGTCGCGCTCGTCCTCGTCGTGCCCGAGGGCCACAGGGAGCGTGCGGCGTCGATCGCGCGCGATCACGCGCACTGCGCGATCGTGCCGGGCGGACCCACGCGCCAGGCCTCCGTCGCGGCGGGCCTCGCCGCGGTCGGCGCGACGTGCGAGATCGTGCTCGTGCACGACGCGGCGCGCTGCCTCACGCCCACGGCGCTCTTCGACCGCGTCGCCGCGGCCGTGCGGGAGTGGGGCGCAGGCGTCGTGCCCGCGTTGCCCGTCACGGACACGATCAAGCGCGTCGACGCGTCCGGGGGCGTCCTCGGCACGGTCGAGCGCTCCGAGCTCGTGCACGTGCAGACGCCGCAGGGCTTCCCCCGCGCCGCGCTCGAGGCGGCGTACGCGGCCGCGCGGCGCGACTACACCGACGACGCGGCGCTCTTCGCCGACGCCGGGGGAGCGGTGCGCACCGTGCCCGGGGAGCCGCGCGCGTTCAAGATCACGCGCGAGGACGACCTCGAGCGCGCCGAGCACGTGCTGTCCGCGGTCGGCGCCCGACCGCGCACGGGAATCGGCATCGACGTGCACGCGTTCGACGTCTCCGTGCCGCTCTGGCTCGGGGGGCTGCACTGGCCGGGGGAGCCGGGCCTCGCGGGGCACAGCGACGGGGACGCGATCGCCCACGCGGTGTGCGACGCGCTCCTCTCCGCGGCCGGGCTCGGCGACATCGGATCGCGTTTCGGCACCTCGTCCGAGGAGTTCCGGGACGCGCACGGCGAGGTCTTCCTCACGCGCACGGTCGCCCTCGTGCGCGCCGCGGGCTTCACGATCGGGAACGTCGCCGTGCAGGTCGTCGCGAACCGTCCGCGTCTGGGCGCACGTCGCGCCGAGGTCGAGCGGCGGCTGGCCGAGCTCGTGGGCGCCCCCGTGAGCGTCGCCGCGACCACGTCCGACGGGCTCGGGTTCGCGGGGCGCGGCGAGGGGCTCACGGCGATCGCGACCGCGCTCCTGTCGTAGATAGACGGCCGGCCCGGCGGCGCCGCGCATGCCTCCACCCTCTCGCGCGGGCGCCGACGCCATCGCCGGGTCCGCGGGCAAGGGGCGCCGCGGGCAATAGCATTGTGCGGTGGCCCTCCGCCTGTATGACTCGCGCGCCCAGGCGCTCGTCGACTTCGAGCCGCTCGTCGACGGCAAGGTGGGCATGTACGTGTGCGGGCCGACCGTGCAGTCCTCGCCGCACCTCGGCCACTTGCGCAGCGCGCTCGTCTACGACCTGTGGCGGCGCTGGTTCGAGCACTCCGGATTCGAGGTGACGCTCGTGCGCAACGTCACCGACATCGACGACAAGGTGCTCGAGAACGCGCACGCGGCGGGCGAGGAGTGGTGGGCGCTCGCCTACCGTTCCGAGCTCGAGTTCACCGACGCGTACCGCAGGCTCAACATCCTTCCGCCCAGCTACGAGCCGCGAGCGACGGCGAGCGTGCCGCAGATGCAGGAGATCATCGCGCGGCTCATCGAGCGCGGGCACGCCTATCCCGCCCCGGACGGCTCGGGGGACGTGTACTTCGACACGTCGTCGTGGCCCGAGTACGGCGTGCTCACGCGACAGGACCCCCGCGAGATGGTCGCCGCGGCGGACTCCGACCCGCGGGCGAAGCGGGACGTGCGCGACTTCGCGCTGTGGAAGGGCCGCAAGCCGGAGGAGCCCGAGTCGGCCTCGTGGGCCTCGCCGTGGGGCGAGGGGCGTCCCGGATGGCACATCGAGTGCTCGGCGATGTCGCGCCGGTACCTCGGCCCCGCGTTCGACATCCACGGCGGCGGTCTCGACCTGCGCTTCCCCCACCACGAGAACGAGCTCGCGCAGTCGACGGCGGCGGGCGACCCGTTCGCGCGGCACTGGCTGCACAACGGGCTCGTGCACGTCGACGGGCAGAAGATGTCGAAGTCGCTCGGCAACTCGATCCTCGCGGCCGACTTCCTCGAGCTCGCGCCCGCCCTCGTCGTGCGCTACTACCTCGCCGCGGCGCACTACCGCTCGACGATCGACTACCACGACGGCGTGCTCGAGGAGGCGGAGGCGGCCCTCGACCGCATCGAGACCTTCCTGCGCCGCGCCGACCGGCGCCTCGCGGACACGCGGTTCGCGGGCACGGGCGAGCGCCGCGTGCCGGCGCCGTTCGCGGCCGCCATGGACGACGACCTCGCCGTGCCGCAAGCGCTCGCGGTGCTGCACGAGAGCGTGCGCGCGGGCAACGCGGCCCTCGACGGGGAGGACCTCGACGAGGCGGCGCGACTGCGCGGCGAGGTCGCCGCGATGGCGGGCGTGCTCGGCATCGACCCGCTCGCGCCGGAGTGGTCGGGGGGAACGGACGACGGCTCCGCGCACGCGCTCGCGACGATCGTCGGCCGCATGCTCGCCGAGCGCGAGGCGGCGCGCGCCGAGCGCGACTTCGCACGTGCCGACCGCATCCGGGGCGAGCTCGCCGACGCGGGCGTCGTCGTCGAGGACAGCCCGGCGGGACCGCAGTGGAGGATCGATGGCTAAGCCAGGACGGCCGGGCGCGCCCCGCAAGAAGAAGCCGTCCGCCGGCTCCGGTGGTCGCGGCCGGAAGGCGCTCGAGGGCAAGGGCCCCACGCCGAAGGCGGAGGACCGCAGCTGGCACCCTGCGGGCAAGCGCAAGGCCGCGCAGGAGCGGCTCGAGGCGGCACGGGCACGGCACGGCCGGCCGGAGCAGGAGGCGCCGCGTGCGCAGCGCCGGACGCGTCCGGCGGCGGACCAGGCTGGCGAGCTCGTGACGGGCCGTAACTCCGTGCTCGAGGCGCTGCGCGCGCGTGTGCCCGGCACGACGCTCTACCTCGCGTCGCGCCTGGAGATGGACGACCGCGTGAAGGAGTCGATCGCGATCGCAACGCACCGCGGCATCCCCGTGCTCGAGGTCATGCGCGCCGAGCTCGACCGGATGAGCGGACCCGACGCCGTGCACCAGGGCGTCGCGCTGCGCGTGCCCGCGTACGAGTACGCGCACCCGCTCGACCTCGTCGAGCGGGCACGGTCGCGTGGGGAGGTCCCCCTTCTCGTCGCGCTCGACGGCGTGACGGATCCGCGCAACCTCGGAGCCGTCATCCGCTCGGTCGCGGCGTTCGGGGGCCACGGGGTCATCGTGCCGCAGCGCCGCTCCGTCGGGCTCACGGCCGCGGCGTGGAAGACGTCGGCGGGCGCGGCGGCGCGCATCCCCGTCGCGATGGCGGCCAACCTCACGCGGACGCTCACGGCGCTGCAGGGCGAGGGCCTCTTCGTGCTCGGGCTCGACGGCGGCGGCGACACGCCCCTGCCCGGCCTGTCGTTCGCGACGAGCCCGCTCGTGCTCGTCGTGGGCTCCGAGGGCAAGGGGCTCTCGCGACTCGTCACGGAGACGTGCGACGCCGTCGTGTCGATCCCCATCACGGCGGCGACGGAGTCTCTCAACGCGGGCGTCGCCGCGAGCGTCGCGCTCTACGAGATCGCGCGGCTGCGCTCCGCACAAGCGTGACCTCCGCGCGGTCGCGCTCCGCGCGGACACGCCTCGCACCGCCGCGCGGACCGCGGGAATGCCCTAGTCGGCGAGGCCGATGCGCGCGTGCACGCGTCTCATCCAGCGCGGCGCCCACCACATGATGCGGTCCTGCCATGTCATGATCGCGGGCACGAGCAGGCACCGCACGACCGTCGCATCGATGAGCACCGCGGTCGCGAGCGCGACGCCGAGCTGCTTGATGAAGACGAGGTCGCCCGTGGCGAAGCCGCCGAACACGACGATGATGATGAGCGCCGCGGAGGTGATGATGCGGCCGGAGCGCTGCAGGCCGAGGGCGATCGCGGCGCGCGCGGGCAGCCCGGCGTCGATCCGCTCCTTGATGCGCGAGAGGATGAACATCTCGTAGTCCATGGCGAGCCCGAACCCGAACGCGATCGTGAGCACGAGCACGACGACGTCGACGCCGTAGACGTGGGCGGCGTCGAAGTGGAGCAGGCCCGCGAGGTGGCCCTGCTCGAAGCCCCACACGAGCAGCCCGATCGACGCGCCGAGCGAGAGGGCGCTAGCGAGGAGCGCCTTGAGCGGCACGACGAGCGAGCCGGTCATGAGGAACAGCAGCACGATCGTGCCGAGCACGACGATGAGAGTGGCCCACGGCATGCCGCGCAGGAGCGACTGGCTGAAGTCGAGCGTGCTCGCGTCGAGGCCCGTCACCCAGTGCGGGAACCGCGGCGGGTCGGCGCGAATGGCCTGGACGACGTCCACGCCCTCGCGCGCGTCGACGCGCACGAGCGCGCTCCAGCCGTCGCCGGACCGCACGGGAGCGGCGACCGAGCGCACGTGGTCGAGACGCTCGACCCGCTTGGCCCACACCGCTGCGTCGGCCTCCGTGCGCGTGACGAGCTGCACGCGGGGGGAGGTCGCGTCGGGGAACTCGTCGGCGAGCGCGGTCGTGAAGGCGTGCTGCGAGGACGCGCGGGGCACGGCGTCGACGCTCGTGTTGGCGAGGTGGAGGGTCGCGATCGGGCTGCCCACGACGACGAGCGCGAGCGCGCACGCGATCGTGACGAGCGCGGGGCGGCGTTGCACGAGCCGCGTCAGGCGGGAGAAGAAGCCTTCCTCGGGAGCGACGTCGCCGAAGCGCGCGATGAGGCGCCCGGCGCCTGGGATGCGCGTGAGGGCGCCCGGTCGCGCGAGCCGGTCGCCGGCGATGCTCAGGAGCGCCGGGACGAGCGTGAGCGCGGCGAGGATCGAGAGGAGCGTGACGGCGATCGCGGCGATGCCGATCGCGCGCATGAGCGTCGGCTCGAAGGCGAGCAGGCCGAGCGAGGCGATCGCGAACGTCGTGCCCGAGAAGGCGACCGTGCGGCCCGCGCTCGCGGCCGTGCGCGCGGCGGCGGCGATGCGGGCGGCGCGCTCGCGGTCGGGCGCGCTCCGGTACTCCTCTCGGAACCGGCTCACCATGAGCAGCCCGTAGTCGATCGAGAGGCCGAGGCCCACCGCGGTGACGACGTTCACGACCGTCGTGTCGATGTCCATGAGGTAGGTCATCGCGAGCACGGTCCCGAGCGCGCTCACGATCGACGCGCCCGCTCCGACAAGCGGCATGCCGGCGGCGAGGAACCCGCCGAAGACGACGAGCATGACGACGAGCGCGATCGGCAGGGCGACCGTCTCGCCGCGCGTGAGGTCGCTCTCGCTCAGCGAGAGGATGGAGTCCACGAGCAGGGAGCTCCCGCCGACCTCGACCGTGGCGTGCGGATGGGCGGCGCGCAGCGCTCGCGCGGCGTCGTCGAGCACCTCGCGCATCCGGTCGACGGAGGCGTCGGAGGGGTCGTGCCCCTTCGCGCCCGCGACGGACGCCGCGAAGAGCACGCCGTCGCCGTCCTTCGCGACGAGGGAGGCGACGGCGGGGTTGCGCACCCCGCCGGGCACCGCGAGCGGGTCGACGAGGCTCGCCCGAGGGATGGCCGCGAGGTCCTCGGCGACGCGCCGGCCGGTCGCGGCGAGGTCGGGGTCGTCGAGGTCGACGCCGTGCACGAGCAGCACGAGCCCCTCGCTCTTCGTGCCGCCGCTCAGCACGTCGCCGCCGCGGGACGCCTCTCCCGTGACGGTGAAGGATCCGCCGCCGAGGCGATCGAAGAGCGTCTGGCCCGCGATGCCGCCGAACGCGGCGACCGCGGCCGCGGCGACCGCGAGCGCCCAGATCGCGAGGACGACGACGGGGTGCCGCGCGGCCGCGGCGCCGAGCCGCCCGAGGCCGCGCGGGTGCGCGGGCCGCTCCCGGGGGAGTCCCTGCTGCGGGGGCGCGCTCGTGCTCACGGGACTCCAGCCGGCGGGGGTCGTTTACGAGCGATCACTCGCATTGGGCAGTCTACGAGCGCGAGCCGGCGTGGGCAAGGTCCCTCGTTACGATGGGTGCCATGACGGCGCCGCGGCGGCAGGCGAGGGGGCTTGCGCGCATCGAGGGGATCCTTGACGGCGCCGCGTCCCTGCTCGGCGAGGGGGGTATCGAGGCCGTGGCGATGAACGCTGTCGCCCGGCGCGCGGGGATCTCCCCGGGATCGCTCTACCAGTACTTCTCCGACCGTGAGGAGCTGCTCGCGGCGCTCGCGCGGCGCTACGCCGAGCGGCTCGCGGCCGTGGCCCCGCCGACGGCGACGGACGCGGTCGTGCGCGACGGCGACCTCACGGCCGTCATCGACGCCGTGCTCGATCCCATGCTCGACTACACCCTGCGCAACCCGGAGAGCCGCGCCCTCGTGGTCGGCGGCGACGGGGGACTCGAGCGCATCGTCGAGCCCGTGCGGCAGGCCGTCACCGAACGTCTCGTCGCGCTTGTTGCCGCGCGCGCGCCGCAGCTCTCCGGCGCCGAGACGCGTCGCGTCGCGCATATGTGCGACCGCATCTTCAGTGCGACGGTGCCCGCCCTGCTCGACGCCGACGACGCCGAGCGCGCCGCGCTCGCCCGCGAGCTGCGCGTCGTGCTGCAGCGCTACCTCGAGCCCATCGACCGCGGCGGCCCCGGCGCGCGCCGTGCACGCGCTCTCACACCTTCGAACGCCAGTCCGAGTCGGAGACGACGGGCGTCGGGAGGGTGATGGCGCCCGTGGGCGGCTCGAGCACGGTCGCCTCGTCGCGACGGTGGCGCAGCACGGTGTCGATGTAGGACGTGAGGGCTTCGGCGAGCGGCACGTCCCGTCCCTCGTTCTGCGACATGTACCAGCGGTGGTCGAGCAGCTGGTGGAACACCTCGGCGGGCTCGAGCTTGCGCGTGAGCTCCTTCGGGATCGCCCGGATGATCGGCTCGAAGACACGCGTGAGCCACTCGTGCGCGACGACCTCCTCGTCGAGGTTGCGGCGATTGCCGCGCGCACGGTACTCGTCGAGGTCGTTGAGCAGCCGCCGCGCCTGGTTCTCGCCCGCGTCGAGGCCCGTGAGCCGCAGCAGGCGCCGCGAATGGTGGCCCGCGTCGACGACCTTCGGCTGGATGTGCACCTTCGTGCCCGTCTCATCCGTCTTGATCGAGAGCTCCTCGATGTCGAACCCGAGGTCATTGAGCCGCTCGACGCGCTGCGCGATGCGCCAGCGCTCGGAGGAGTCGAACTGCTCGGAGCCGGTGAGCTCGCGCCACAGCATGCGGTACTGCGAGACGATGCCGTTGGCGACCTCGACGGGGTCGATGTCCTCGTCGAGCCGCGATCCGGCCTGCAGGTCCAGCAGCTCGCCCGCGATGTTGACGCGCGCGATCTCGAGGTCGTTCTCGCGCTGCCCGTTCGAGAGGCCGCCGTCGTAGATCTGGCCCGTCTCGGCGTCGACGACGTACGCCGCGAAGGCCCCCGCGTCGCGCCGGAAGAGCGTGTTGGAGAGCGACACGTCGCCCCAGAAGAAGCCGACCGTGTGCAGGCGCGCGAGCAGGAGCGCGAGGGCGTCGATGAGCCGCGTCGCCGTCTCCGGCCGCAGGGTCTGCGAGAAGAGCGCGCGGTACGGCAGCGAGAACTTGAGGTGCCGCGTGACGAGCACCGAGTCGAGCGGGTTCCCCTCCGCGTCGGCGCGATCGGTGATGACCGCGACGGGGTCGACGCACGGGATGTCGAGCCGCTCGAGCGTGCGCAGCAGATCGTACTCGCGCCGCGCGAGCGCCTCCGAGGTCTCCTTGATCGCGACGACGTAGCCGCCGAGGTAGACGAAGCGCACGACGTGCCGCGAGATGCCCTTGGGCAGCGCCGCGATCGTCTCCTCCGGCCATGCCTCGAGCGGCAGATCCCACGGCAGGTCGAGCAGTCCCGGCTCGACCGTCGCCGCCGTGATGTTGAGCGCACCCGCCATGAGTGCTCCCTCCTCGAATGACTCCGCGCGGAGCGTGCCGTCCGCGCTGGGCCCCGTTCAGCGCAACGGGCCCGTCACCCTCGAGTGACGGGCCCGTTGCCGGAAAGGGCGTCCTAGGCGACGACGGCCTTGTTGCCGAGACGCTCGCCGCTCTCGGCGTCGAACGTGTGGATGTGGTCCGGCTTCGGCGTCACGATGATGCGGTCGCCTGCGTTGGGGTGCACGCGGCCGTCGACGCGTGCGACGACGTCGACGCGCTGGCCGTTGACCTCCGTGTGGCCGTAGAGGTTGCCCTCCGCACCGAGCTCCTCGACGACGTCGACCTCGACCGGCAGGCCCTCGCCCGAGGAGGCGACGATCATGTCCTCGGGACGCACGCCGATCGTGACCTTGGACCCGGACGCGCTCGCGAGGATGTCGCGCTCGACGGCCGCGACGGCGGTGCCGAACTTGAGGCCGCCCTCGACGATCTCCACGTCGAAGAGGTTCATGGCGGGGGTGCCGATGAAGCCCGCGACGAAGACGTTCGCGGGGCGCTCGTAAAGCTCGCGCGGAGCGCCGACCTGCTGGAGCACGCCGTCCTTGAGCACCGCGATGCGGTCGCCCATCGTGAGCGCCTCGATCTGGTCGTGCGTGACGTAGACGGTCGTGACGCCCAGGCGGCGCTGGAGCGAGGCGATCTGCGTGCGCGTGGAGGCGCGCAGCTTCGCGTCGAGGTTCGACAGCGGCTCGTCCATGGGGAAGACCTGCGGCTGGCGGACGATCGCGCGGCCCATGGCGACGCGCTGACGCTGACCACCGGAGAGCGCCTTCGGCTTGCGG
>JAATFA010000138.1 GCA_015655445.1 Actinomycetales bacterium
GCCGCCTGCGGCGCCTTCCAGCCCTTGCCGATCGTCCACGCGCGCGCCTCCTTCGGCCCCGCCGTGAGGAAGGTCTGCAGGCCGAGGGTCTGGAAGCCGACGCGCGCGAGCTGGTCGAGCCCGCTCTCCTCCTGCCCCGTCGAGGCGAGCAGCTCGGCGGCGTCGTCGGGCTCGAGCTCGACGAGCTCCGACTCGAGCTTCGCGTCGAGGAAGACCGCCTCGGCCGGCGCGACGAGAGCGGCGAGCTCCGCCTTGCGGGCCGGATCGGCGAGGACCGACTCGTCGACGTTGAAGACGTAGAGGAAGGGCTTGGTCGTGAGCAGGCCGAGCTCGCGCAGGGGCGCGCGCTCGATCGACGTGGCGGAGAGCGGCGTGCCCGCGTCGAGCGCCGAGCGTGCGGCGAGGGCGGCATCGAGCACGGCCGGATCCGTCCTCTTGCCGCGCACCTCCTTCTCGAGCCGCGGGATGGCGCGCTCGAGGGTCTGCAGGTCGGCGAGGATGAGCTCGGTGTTGATCGTCTCGAGATCGGAGGCGGGGTCGACCGCGCCGGCGACGTGGACGACGTCCGGGTCGGCGAACCCGCGCACGACCTCGGCGATCGCGTCGGCCTCGCGGATGTTGGCGAGGAACTGGTTGCCGAGCCCCTCGCCCTCGCTCGCGCCCTTGACGATGCCGGCGATGTCGACGAACGAGACCGTCGCGGGCACGATGCGCTCGCTCGAGAAGATCTCGGCGAGCACGCGCAGGCGATCGTCGGGGAGGTTCACGACCCCCACGTTCGGCTCGATCGTCGCGAACGGATAGTTGGCGGCGAGCACCTGGTTCCGCGTGAGGGCGTTGAAGAGCGTCGACTTGCCCACGTTGGGGAGTCCGACGATGCCGATGGTGAGCGCCACGGGGGTCCAGCCTACCGAGCGGACGCGGACGCATCCGCGGGAGCCTCCCCCTGGCAGTTCGCCAAGCCGGCACGGGCGGCCGGCGATCGTCCTCCTAGGCTGGCCGCGACGGAGCGGAGGAGGCGCCATGCGCGTGGTCGTGGTCGGGGCGACGGGGAACGTCGGGAGCGCGGTCGTCGCGCGCCTCGGCACGGCGGGCGTCGACGTCGCGGGGGTCGCCCGGCGTCCCCCCGCGCCGAGCGTCGCGCGGTTCGCGCCCGTGCGGTGGCATCCGGTCGACGTGTCGTCCGTGGAGGCGCCCGGCCTGCTCGCCGACGCCTTCGCCGGCGCGGACGCGATCGTGCATCTCGCCTGGATGCTGCAGCCGAGCCGCGACGCGGAGCTCATGTGGCGCACCAACGTGCTCGGCACGGCGCACGTGCTGCGCGCGGCCGATCGGGCGCGCGTGCCCCACGTTCTCGTCGCGTCCTCGGTGGGAGCGTACAGCGCGGGGCCGAAGCAGCATCGCGTGCCGGAGAGCTGGCCCACGGGCGGCATCCACACGTCGCAGTACGGGCGCCAGAAGGCCGCGGCCGAGCGCCTGCTCGACCGCTTCGAGGCACGGCGGCCGGGCGTCGTCGTGACGCGCCTGCGACCGGGCCTCGTCATGCACGGCGACGCGGGCGCCGAGGTCGCGCGGCTCTTCCTCGGCCCGCTCGTGCCGCCCGCGCTCCTCACGCGCCTTCCCGTGCTGCCCCTCCCGCGCCGGGCGATCGCGCAGGTCGTGCACGCCGACGACCTCGCCGAGGCCTTCTGGCGCGCGATCGAGCGCCGCGCGGGCGGCGCGTTCAACGTCGCGGCGGAGCCCGTCGCGACGCCCGAGCTCATCGCACGCGCGATCGGCGCTCGGCACGTGCCCGTCCCGTCCGCCCCCGTGCGCGCCGTCGTCGCGCTCACGTGGGCGTGGCGCCTGCAGCCCACCGACCCCGGATGGATCGACCTCGCCACGCGCCTGCCCGTCATGTCCCTCGACCGCGCGGCCGAGGTGCTCGACTGGCGGGCGACCGTGGACGCGGAGAGCGCGCTGCGGGAGATGGTGCTCGGCGTCGCCGAGCGTCGCGGGCTCGCGGGATCCGCACCGCTGCATCCCTGACGCGGCGTCGTGTGCAGGCGTCCACGGCGCGGCACCGTGCCGACGTCGGCGGCGCGTGTCACGATCGCGGCGTGCCCCTGGACTTCACCGCCATCGACTTCGAGACCGCCAACCCCTCCCCCGCGAGCGCGTGCGCGGTCGGCATGGTGAAGGTGCGCGACGGGCGGGTCGTCGACGAGGCGTCGTGGCTCATCCGGCCGCCGCTGGGCCACGACGCCTTCTCGGAGTGGAACGTGCGCATCCACGGCATCATGGCTGCGGACGTCGAGGACGCCCCGCTGTGGGTCGAACAGCTGCCCGACCTCGTCGCGTTCGCGGAGAACGACTGCCTCGTGGCGCACAACGCGGGCTTCGACATGGGCGTCATCCGCGGAGCGTGCGCGGCCAGCTACGTGCGCTCCCCCGACTACCGCTATCTGTGCAGCCTCCAGGTGGCCCGCAAGACCTACCACCTCGACTCCTACCGCCTGCCCGTCGTGGCCATGGCCGCGGGCTTCGAGGACTTCGCGCACCACGACGCGCTCGACGACGCGCGCGCGTGTGCCGCGATCGTCGTCCACGCGGCGCGCCGACACGGCGCTCCGGATGTGGACGCGCTCGCCGACCTCGCGCGCGTGCGGTTCGGCGCGATCGGCGAGCCCGCGCCGGAGCACGCGCCCTCATCGGTCCTGCGCTGACCCGCCCGCGCGGTCGGCCCGCCGCCGACTCGCGCCACGCGCCGAGTCGCTGCGCCACGCGCGAAGTGTGAGTAGGTGCGGGTTTCGGCGTGCCGAAACCCGCACCTACTCACACTTCGGCGAATGGGGGGCGGGGGCCCGCGGGTCACGCGGGCGATGTCGGGGGCCGCTGCGACACTGGGGGCATGGATGCGATCCTCCCCCTGCTTCTCGGCCTGCTCATCGGGGTCGTCCTCGGCGGTGCCCTCGGGCTCGTGCTCGCCCGTGCGCGCCGTGCGGGCGAGACCGGCCCCGACCCACGCGTGCTCGAGGAGCAGCACGAGCTCACGCTCGAGCGCGTGCGCCGCGAGGAGCTCGCCGCGCGCTCGGCGCTCGAGGCGGAGCGCGCGGCCGCGCTCGCGACCGCCGACGGGCTGCGCGAGCAGCTCGCGCTCGCGCAGTCGCAGTACCGCGAGCTCGTCGAGCGGCACCGCGTGGAGGCGGAGGCGCGGCTCGAGGCCGAGCGCCGGGAGAGCAAGGTGCTGCAGGCGCTCACGCCCGTGCAGGAGACGCTGCGCGGCATGCAGAGCAAGGTCGCCGAGCTCGAGGAGCAGCGCAACCGGCAGCACGGCGAGCTCGCGCAGCGGCTGCGGCAGGCCGCCGAGTCGGAGGAGCGGCTACGGACGACCGCGGAGTCCCTCGCGGCGGCGCTGCGCAACAACTCGACGCGCGGCGTGTGGGGCGAGACGCAGCTGCGCGCCGTCATCGAGGCGGCTGGGCTCCTGCAGCGCGTGAACTTCGACGTGCAGTCGAGCATCGTCTCCGATCGGGGCGCGGGACGTCCCGACGTCGTCGTGTACCTCCCCGGCGGCAAGTGCATCCCCGTCGACGCGAAGGTGCCGTTCAACGCCTACATCGAGGCCAACGCGATCGCGCCGACCGCGCCGGAGGCAGAGCTCGCGCGCCGCGAGTCGCTCCTGCGCCAGCATGTGAAGGCCGTGCGCGACCACATCAGCGCGCTCGGCAGCAAGGCCTACTGGGAGGGCCTCGACGGAAGCCCCGAGCTCGTCGTCGCGTTCGTGCCGAGCGAGTCGCTGCTCTCCGCGGCGATCGAGGCGGACCCGACGATCATGGAGTTCGCCTTCGGCAAGCGCGTCGCGCTCGCCTCCCCCATGACGCTCTTCGCGGTGCTCAAGACCGTCGCGCTCAGCTGGCAGCAGGCGATGGTCACGGAGGAGGCCAAGACCCTCTTCGACCTCAGCAAGGAGCTCTACGGGCGTCTCGCGACGATGGCGAACCACGTCGACAAGCTCGGTCGCTCCGTGCGCTCCACCGTCAACGACTACAACAGGTTCGTGGGCTCCCTCGAGCGGCAGGTCCTCCCGTCGGCGCGCAAGCTCAACGCGCTCGACGAGTCGAAGGTGCTCGGCACGATCGACCTCGTGGAGGAGGCGCCGCGCGAGATCACGGCGATCGAGCTCACGACGGCGATCGACGAGGACGCCCGACGCGCGGAGATCGAGCGCGAGCTCGCGGCGCTCGACGAGACGGGCGTCGGTCGTCCCGCGATCGACGCGGGCACGCTCACCGCGGTCGACCAGGAGGACGACGCGACCCGCACGAGGGCGTGACCCGACCGTCCGGACGACGGTCGCGACGGCCACTCCATGGTCGCCCTGCCGTGGCCGGAGCGGGCGGGAGCGAACGCGACGGGCTAGTCGTCCAGCCACTTCTCGGCGAGGTGGTCGGCGATCACCCTCCGGATCGTGCCCGAGCGCGAGCGCAGCACGATGCTCTCCGTGCGGATGACGGGCCCCTTGCGCGTGACGCCCGCGACGAGCTCGCCGTCGGTCACGCCCGTCGCGACGAAGAAGGTGTTGTCGCTGCGCACGAGGTCGTCGGCCTCATACACGTCGTCGAACCGCAAACCCGCGGCGAGGCCACGCTCGCGCTCCTCGTCCGTCTTGGGCACGAGCCGACCCTGGATGAAGCCTCCGAGCGCCTTGATCGCGCACGCCGTCGCGACGCCCTCCGGGCTCCCGCCGACCCCGACGCACATGTCGATGCGGCTGCCGTAGAGCGCCGAGTTGATCCCGCCCGCGACATCGCCGTCGAGCAGCAGGCGCGTGCCCGCGCCCGCCGCGCGGATGTCACGGATGAGCGTCTCGTGCCGCGGGCGGTCGAGGACGGCGACGCGCACGTCCGAGACGTCCTTGCCCTTCGCCTTCGCGAGCGCGCGGATGTTCTCCCCGATCGGCTTGCGGATGTCGACGACGCCGCGCCCCTCCGCCCCCGTGACGATCTTCTCCATGTAGAAGACGCTCGAGGCGTCGAGCATCGAGCCGCGATCGGCGACCGCGATCATCGAGAGCGCGTTCGGGCGCCCGGCGGCCGTGAGCGACGTGCCGTCGATCGGGTCGACCGCGATGTCGCACGAGGGTCCGTCGCCCGTGCCGACGTGCTCGCCGTTGAAGAGCATGGGCGCGTGGTCCTTCTCGCCCTCCCCGATGACGACGACGCCGTCGAAGCTCACCGTGCCGAGGAACTTGCGCATCGCGTCGACGGCGGCCTTGTCGGCGGCGTTCTTGTCGCCCTTGCCAATGAACGGCACCGCGCGGATCGCCGCCGCCTCCGTCGCGCGCACGAGCTCCATCGCGAGGTTGCGGTCTGGCTCCCGGTAGAGGGCTCCGGTCTCGACGCCGCCCATGCTCATGCTCATCGCCTTTCCGAGGGGAGGGGAATCCACTGCCGACGGTGGCGGACGGCTCGCCCCCCACTCTAGCGGGGGCCGCTCGCAGGCGAGCCGACCGCGTCCTCCCCGCCCGCGTCACGTCGTGGTCGCGCACGCGTTCGCCGGCCGGCGGTGGCGCCTGGATATACTGCCGATGAGAGCCGACGAAGGAGAACTCGATGCCGGTCGCGACACCCGATCAGTACGCCGAAATGCTCGACAAGGCGAAGAAGGGCGGCTTCGCGTATCCCGCCGTCAACGTCTCGTCGTCCTCCACGATCAACGCCGTGCTGCAGGGCTTCGCGGAGGCGGAGTCGGACGGCATCATCCAGGTGACGACCGGTGGCGCGGACTTCTTCGCCGGGCAGAGCGTCACGGCCCGCGCCTCGGGCGCGCTCGCGTTCGCGGCGTTCGCGACCGAGGTCGCCAAGAACTACCCGGTCACGGTCGCCCTGCACACCGACCACTGCCCGAAGAACGCCCTCGACGGCTTCGTGCTGCCGCTCGTCGCCGCCTCCGAGGCGGAGGTGCGCGCGGGACGCAACCCGATCTTCCAGTCGCACATGTGGGACGGCTCGGCCGTCCCGCTCGATGAGAACCTCGAGATCGCCCGCACGCTCCTCCCCCGCCTCAAGGCCATCCACGCCATCCTCGAGATCGAGGTCGGCGTCGTCGGCGGCGAGGAGGACGGCGTCGTCGGCGAGGTCAACGACAAGCTCTACACGACGCTCGACGACGTCACGAAGACCGTCGACGCGCTCGGCCTCGGCGAGCAGGGCCGCTACATCGCCGCGCTCACGTTCGGCAACGTCCACGGCGTCTACAAGCCCGGCAACGTCAAGCTGCGGCCGGAGATCCTCGGCGAGATCCAGGCGGGCATCGCCGAGAGGTACCGCACGGGGCCCAGGCCGCCCGGCCTCGTCTTCCACCGGCGGCCCGGGTCGAGCGGGGCGGAGGACCCCCAGGCGGTGGCCACCGGGGTCGTGA
>JAATFA010000060.1 GCA_015655445.1 Actinomycetales bacterium
CGAGCATCTGCGTCGCCACGATGACGGGCTTGGCCATGGGACGCGAGAGCTCGATCGCGTGCTTCTGCACGATCGGCACCGCCTCGAGCGGGAGCTCGACGCCGAGGTCGCCGCGGGCGACCATGATGCCGTCGAACGCGTCGATGATCGCCTCGAGGTTGTCGACCGCCTGCGGCTTCTCGATCTTCGCGATGACGGGCACCTTGCGCCCCTCCTCGGCCATGATCTCGTGCACGCGCGAGATGTCGTCCGGGCTGCGGACGAACGAGAGCGCGATGTAGTCGGCGCCGAGGGCGAGGCCCCAGCGCAGGTCCGCCTCGTCCTTCTCCGACATCGCGGGCACGTTGACCGCGACGCCGGGCAGGTTGATGCCCTTGTTGTTGGAGACCGGGCCCGGCACGACGACCTCGGTGCGCACGCGCGTGCCGTCGGTCTCGAGCACGCGCAGCGTGACCTTGCCGTCGTCGATGAGGAGCGGGTCCCCCGGCTTGACGTCCTGCGGCAGTCCCTTGAAGGTCGTCGAGCAGATCTCCCGGTTGCCCACGACGTCCTCGGTCGTGATCGTGAAGATGTCGCCCGCCTCGAGCTCGTACGGCCCCGCCTCGAACCGGCCGAGCCGGATCTTCGGGCCCTGCAGGTCGACGAGCACGGCGACGGGGCGACCGACGTCGTCCGCGGCGCGGCGCACGTTCGCGTAGACCGCCTCGTGGACGTCGTAGCTGCCGTGGCTGAGGTTCATCCGGGCCACGTCCACGCCGGACTCGATGATGGCGCGGATGTTCTCATAGCTGGACGTCGCCGGCCCGAGGGTGGCGACGATCTTGGCTCGTCTCATGACTCCCTTAGTGGTGGTGGTAGAGGAGGGACGATGAGCGTCGGCGCTCAGAGCGAGATAGCGCGATCCGTCGCCGAGATCGGGGACGGCAGCGAGGTCTCCCCTTCAAGGTACCGGTCCACGGCGGCCGCCGCAGCACGGCCCTCGGCGATCGCCCACACGATGAGGGACTGGCCGCGGCCGGCGTCGCCCGCCACGAAGACGCCCGGCTCGCTCGTCGCGTAGTCGCGGTCGCGCGCGACCGTGCCGCGCTCGTCGAACGGCAGGCCGAGCTGGTCCGCGAGCGCCGTGCGCTCGGGTCCGGCGAAGCCGAGCGCGAGCAGCACGAGGTCGGCGGGGATCTCCCGCTCGGTGCCCGCCTTCGGCACGCGCCGGCCGTCGACGTACTCGGTCTCGGCGACGCGCACCGCGCGCACCTCCCCCGCCTCGTTGCCGAGGAACTCGACCGTCGAGGCGAGGTAGACGCGCTCGCCGCCCTCCTCGTGCGCGCTCTGCACCTCGAAGAGCGTCGGGGCCATCGGCCACGGCTGGGTCTCCGGGCGCTCGAGCGGCGGCTGCTTGCCGATCGCGAGGTTCGTGACCGAGAGCGCCTTCTGCCGGTGCGCGGTGCCGATGCAGTCCGCGCCCGTGTCGCCGCCGCCGAGGATCACGACGTGCTTGCCCTCCGCCGTGATCTGGTCGCTCACGGAGTCGCCCGCGCCCACGCGGTTCTGCTGCACGAGGTACTCCATCGCGAAGTGCACGCCGAGCAGGTCGCGCCCGGGGATCGACAGGTCGCGCGGCACGACAGCGCCCGTCGCGACGACGACGGCGTCGTAGCGCGCCTTGAGGTCGGCCCACGAGATGTCGACGCCGATCTCGACGCCCGCGCGGAAGCGCGTGCCCTCCGCCTGCATCTGGGCGAGGCGAGCGTCCAGGTGGCGCTTCTCCATCTTGAAGTCGGGGATGCCGTACCGCAGGAGGCCGCCGATCCGGTCGTCGCGCTCGTACACGGCGACCGTGTGGCCGGCGCGCGTGAGCTGCTGAGCGGCCGCGAGGCCCGCGGGACCCGAGCCGACGACGGCGACCGTCTTGCCGGTGAGGCGCTCGGGGGGCTGCGGGGCGACCCAGCCGTTCGCGAACGCCTGGTCGATGATCGAGACCTCGACCTGCTTGATCGTGACTGCCGGCTGGTTGATGCCGAGCACGCACGACGACTCGCACGGGGCCGGGCACAGCCGTCCCGTGAACTCGGGGAAGTTGTTCGTCGCGTGCAGCCGCTCGATCGCCTGACGCCCGTCGCCGCGCCACATGAGGTCGTTCCACTCGGGGATGAGGTTGCCGAGCGGGCAGCCCTGGTGGCAGAACGGGATGCCGCAGTCCATGC
>JAATFA010000104.1 GCA_015655445.1 Actinomycetales bacterium
ATCGCGCTCGAGGGCGCGCTCAAGCTCAAGGAGCTCGCCTACATCCACGCCGAGGGCTTCGCGGCGGGGGAGCTCAAGCACGGGCCGATCGCGCTCATCGAGCCGGGGCAGGTCGTCTTCGTCGTCGTGCCGAGCCCCCGCGACCCGCTCTCGCTGCATCCGAAGGTCGTCTCTAACATCCAGGAGATCCGTGCGCGCGGCGCGCGCGTCGTCGCGATCGCGGAGGAGGGGGACGCGGCCGTGCTGCCCTTCGCCGACGACGTCGTGCCCATCCCGCTCGCCGCCCCCCTGTTCGAGCCCATGCTCGCCGTCGTGCCGCTGCACGTGTTCGGCATGGAGCTCGCCGCGGCGAAGGGGCTCGACGTCGATCAGCCGCGCAACCTCGCGAAGTCCGTGACGGTGGAGTGAGCGCGTGATCGTCGGGATCGGCGTCGACGTCGTCGACCTCGCGCGCTTCGAGCGCGCCCTGGCGCGCACGCCGCGCCTGCTCGAGCGGCTCTTCGCCGAGGACGAGCGCCGTCTCGCGCTGCGCAGCCTCGCCGGGCGCTTCGCCGCGAAGGAGGCGCTCATCAAGGCGCTCGGCGGCATCGAGGGGATGCACTGGTCGGACATCGAGGTCGTCGTCGACGGCGCGGGCAACCCCGACTTCCGCGTCGCGGGCGCGGTCGCGGACGTGCTCCGCACGCGCGGCATCGACCGCGTGCACCTCTCGATGGCCCACGACGGCGGCGTCGCGGTCGCGCACGTCGTCGCCGAGAGGACGGTGCAGCCGTGAGCCTGCGCGAGGCGCTCGTCGACCTCGACGCGATCCGCGCGAACGTCGCGGCGATCGCGCGCGCGACCGCGCCCGCGGGCGTCATGGCGGTCGTCAAGGCGGACGCGTACGGTCACGGGCTGCTCCCGGTCGCGCGCGCGGCGCGCGAGGCGGGGGCGGCGGAGCTCGGGGTCGCGGACCTTGACGAGGCGCTCGCGCTGCGTGCCGGGGGCGTCGAGGGTCCCATCCTCTGCTGGCTGCATTCGGGCACGGCCGACTTCGCGGCCGCCGCGGCCGCGCGCGTCGACCTCGGCGTCTCGACGCTCGCGCAGCTCGAGGCCGCCGCCGCGGCCGGCGCGACGGTGCAGATCAAGACGGACTCGGGGCTGAGCCGCAACGGCGCGACGAGCGCGCAGCTGCCTGCCCTGCTCGAGGCGGCGGTCGCGGCCGTCCGCTCTGGGCGCGTGCGCGTGCGAGGCGTCTTCAGCCATCTCGCGAACACGAGCGAGGACGAGGACCGCGCGCAGCTCGCGGTGTTCCGGCAGCAGCTCGACTCCGTCCGCGCCGCCGGGCTCGACCCCGAGGTCGCGCACCTGTCGGCGACCGCGGGCGCCCTGAGCCGTCCGGAGGCGCGTCTCGACCTCGTGCGCGTCGGCATCGGCATGTACGGGCTCTCCCCGTTCGCGGGCGTGCCGGCCGCCGACCTCGGGCTGCGCCCGGCGATGCGGCTGAGCGCCGAGGTCGTCTCGGTCAAGAGCGTCCCGGCCGGCAGCGGCGTCTCCTACGGCTTCGACTACCGCACGCGCGACGCGACGAGGCTCGCGCTCGTCGCGATCGGCTACGCGGACGGGGTGCCGCGCCAGGCCTCGAACGCGGGCCCCGTCGTCATCGGCGATGGGCGGTTCCGCGTCGCGGGGCGCGTGGCGATGGACCAGTTCGTCGTGGACGTGGGGGACGCGCGCGTGCGCGCGGGGGAGCGCGCGGTGCTCTTCGGCGACCCGGCGCGCGGGGAGCCGTCCGCGGACGAGTGGGCGGATGCGGCGGGGACGATCAACTACGAGATCGTCACGCGCATCGGCCCTCGCGTGCAGCGGCGGTACGCCGGATGAGCGAGCGCCTGCCGGGCACGGGCGCGCTCGCGGGCGCCGTCGAGCTCGTCGTCGCGACCTCCGACGACATGGAGCGCCTGGGCGCGCGCATCGCCGCGCGGCTCGTTGAGGGCGACCTCGTCGCCCTCAACGGGGAGCTCGGGGCGGGGAAGACGACGCTCACGCGCGGGATCGGGCACGCGCTCGGGGTGCGCGGCTCCGTCGCAAGCCCGACGTTCGTGCTCGCACGCGAGCATCCGCGGCTCGCGGGAGGGCCGCCGCTCGTGCACGTCGACGCCTACCGGCTCGCGGACTCGCGCGAGCTCGAGGACCTCGACCTCGACCTCGACCGCTCGATCGTCGTCGTGGAGTGGGGGGCGGGCATGGTCGAGGGCCTGCGGCCGAGCTGGCTCGAGGTCGACATCGAGCGCACCCCCGGCGCGGCGGGCGCCCTGCGCGGCGGGGACGGCCGCGGCAGCGGGGACGGCGGCGGTGAGAGGGGCGGCGACGGAGGCGACGGGGAGGGCAGCGGCGACGGGGAGGGCCGCGGCGACGGGGGCGGCAGCGGCAGCGGCAGAGGCGGCGGCGACGGGGGCGACGCGCCGACTGCGGACCCGCGCCGCGTGCGCGTGACCGGCCATGGTCCGCGCTGGTCCGACCTCTCCTGGCTCTCAGGCGCCGCGTAGGCTGGACTGCCGTGCTGCTCGCGATCGACACCTCCGCGGGGACGACCGTCGCCGTCGTCGACCGCGATGGCGCCGTGCTCGCCGAGCGCACCGAGCCCGACACGCGCCGCCACGCCGAGGTGGTCGGCGTGCTCATCCGGGACTGCCTCGCCGCGTCCGGCGTCGCGCCGCACGAGCTCTCCGGCGTCGCGGTCGGCGTGGGCCCGGGGCCTTTCACGGGGCTGCGGGTGGGCATCGCCGCCGGACGCGCGTTCGCGTTCGGGGCTGGGACTCCCGTCCTCCCGGTCGTGAGCCCGGACGCGGTCGCGTTCGCGCTCGCGCGTCCCGTCGTCGTGCTGGGGGACGCTCGTCGCCGGGAGCTGTACCTGTGCGCGTACGGGGAGCCCGACGCCGCGGGCATCCCCGTCCGCACGCGCGGCCCCGAGCTCGTGCCCGCCGACGCCGTGCCCGAGGGCGCCGCGCGCGAGGGCGCCGTGCGCGTCGACGTCGTGCGCGACGTGCCGACCGCGGCCGCGCTCGGCGCGCTCGCCGCGCGCATGCGGGCCGCGGGACGCTCCTTCGCGCCGGATCGCCCGCTCTACCTCCGGTCGCCGGACGTCACGATCTCGCCCGCGAACGCCGGCGCGCGGAGGGTGTCGTGACCGCGCGGCTGCGGCCCGCGACGCCGAGCGACCTCGACGCGATCATGGCGATCGAGCGCGCGACGTTCCCCTCCGACGCGTGGTCGGCCGGGCTCATGGCGGCCGAGCTGCGCTCGCCGCACGGTCACTATCTCGTGGCGGAGGCGGAGGACGGGCGCATCGTCGGCTACGCGGGCCTCTCCGCACCGCGCGGTGCCCCCGACGCGGACGTGCAGACCGTCGCGGTGCGCGCCGAGGCGCGCCGCGCGGGCCTCGGCCGCGCCCTCGTCTCCGCGCTCCTCGCGGAGGCTCGCGAGCGCGGCGCGGAGCGCGTCTTCCTCGAGGTGCGTGCCGACAATCCGATCGCCCACCGCCTCTACCTCTCTCTCGGCTTCGCCGACGTCGGCGTGCGCCGCGGCTACTACCAGCCGGACGGCGTGGACGCCGTCGTCATGCGCCTCGAGCTCGCATCCGCCCCCGTGTCCGGCGCCCGTGGCGCCTCCGCGCCTCCGACGGGAGGGGCGGCGTGACGGGACCCCTCGTGCTCGGCATCGAGACGAGCTGCGACGAGACCGGGATCGGCGTCGTGCGCGGTCGCACGCTGCTCGCCAACGTCATCGCCTCCTCGATGGAGGAGCACGCGCGCTACGGCGGCGTCGTGCCGGAGGTCGCCGCGCGCGCCCACCTCGAGGCGCTCGGTCCCGCCCTCCGCTCCGCGCTCGACGAGGCCGGCGTCGCGCTCGCCGACCTCGACGCGATCGCGGTCACGGCGGGTCCCGGCCTCGCGGGGGCGCTCATGGTCGGGATCGGGGCGGCGAAGGGCCTCGCGGTCGCGACGGGCAAGCCGCTGTACGGCGTCAACCATCTCGTCGGCCACATCGGCGCGGACGTGCTGCGCGCCGACGGCAGCGAGCTCGAGCTGCCCACGATCGCGCTGCTCGTCTCCGGCGGCCACACCTCGCTCCTGCACGTGCGCGACCTGCTCGCCGACGTCGAGCTGCTCGGCGAGACGATCGACGACGCGGCGGGCGAGGCGTTCGACAAGGTCGCCCGGCTGCTCGGCCTCGGCTATCCCGGCGGTCCGCGCATCGACGCCGCCGCCGCGACGGGGGACCCGGATGCGATCCGGTTCCCTCGCGGGCTCACGCACGCGAAGGACCTCGACCGGCACCGCTACGACTTCTCGTTCTCGGGGCTCAAGACGGCCGTCGCGCGCTGGGTCGAGCAGCGCGCGGACGCCGGCGCGCCCGTCCCGGTCGCCGACGTCGCCGCCGGCTTCCGCGAGGCCGTCGTCGACGTGCTCGTCGCGAAGGCGATCGCCGCGTGCGTCGACCGGGGCGTGCCGCGCCTGCTCCTCGGCGGCGGCGTCGTCGCCAACGCGCGGCTGCGCGAGGTCGCGGCCGAGCGCGCCGCGGCGGCGGGCGTGAGCCTGCGCATCCCGCCGCTGTCGCTGTGCACCGACAACGGGGCGATGATCGCCGCCGTGGGCGCCGGCCTCGTCGCCGCGGGGCGGCCGCCGAGCGGTCTCGAGTTCGGTGCGGATTCTACGCTCCCGGTGACGACGGTGCGGTCCTGAACGGGATTCTCAGAGCCCGGCCAGGCGCATTGACAGTCTTCTCGCACGACTGCCACTATGGGCACGCCCCGTGGCGTGCTCGATGTTCACCCCCACGGGTCCTCGAATACATAAGGAGTTCCTTCCGTGACGAACGTGCCGCCGCCCCCATCCGACGTGCCCCCGCCCTCTGGAGACGTTCCTCCGCCCGGAAGCGTCCCGCCTCCCGGCAGCGTCCCTCCGGCCGGCAGCGTCCCGCCCGGCGGCGGCGTCCCGCCCGGCGGCGGCGTCCCGCCGTACGCGCCTCCGCCCGCCGCCCCGTACGGCGCTCCGGCCCCCGCGACGCGCAAGCAGGCCCTGAGCCTCACGTCGTTCATCCTCGGCCTCGCCTCGGTCGTCTTCTCGTGGCTTGCGATCCTCGGCTTCCTCGCCGGCGTCGCGGCGATAATCCTCTCCCTCATGGGGCGTGCGCGCGAGTCGAGCGCCCCCAAGTGGATGTGGATCGTCGGCCTCATCGCCGGCATCATCGGCACCGTGATCGGCCTGTTCGTCCTCATCGGATGGATCGTGCTCATCGCGACCGCCGCGTCCTATTCGAATGACTGATCGATCCCCGAGCACCATGCGGATCGTCGCCGTGGGCCTGCCGACGCAGGCCCACGGCCGTCTGCGGAGAGCATCATGAGCGACGTCCCTCCCCCTCCCCCTCCCACGCCCGCCGACGAGGGATCGTCCGACCCCCGTGATGCCGCGCGCCCGACCGGCGGATCGGCACAGTCCGAGCAGCCGGCGCCCCTGGCGCCGCCCGAGCAGTCGGCGTACGGCCAGCAGCCGCAGCCGGGGTACGGGCAGCAGGCGCCATCCGCGCCGCCCCCGCCGTACGGCCAGCAGCCTCCCTACGGCCAGCAGCCCCCCTACGGGCAGCAGCAGTCCGCGTACGGCCAGCCGTCGTATGGACAGCCGTCGTATGGACAGCAGCAGCCCGGCTACGGCCAGCAGCCCGGCTACGGCCAGGCCGGGGCGCCGTACGGGGCGCAGGGCCAGCAGGCGTACGCGCAGCAGCCGGCGTACGCGCAGGGCGGCCCGGGATATCCGGGCGCCTACCCGCCGCCGCGCGGGCTGAGCATAGCGTCGATGATCCTCGGGATCGGCGGCATCATCATGCTGCCCATCCTCGCGTCGATCGCGGCCCTCATCACGGGCTACATGGCGCGCAAGCGGGAGCCCGCGGGCCGCCCCTTCTGGCTCACGGGCATCATCACCGGCTGGGTCGGGATCGGCTTCGGGCTGCTCTGGATCGTGCTCATCATCATCTACATCGTGTTCGTCGTCACCGTCGTCGGCGCGACGACGGGCTACGGGAGCTACTCGAGCTGAGCCGTGCGATCCACCCCCGCGGACGCTACGACTCCCGTTCGGCGAGGATCGCGCGGCGCGCTCCCGCGAGGCGCGTGAGCACGAGCGTCGCCGACCCGTGCCCGCGCAGCGCGAGCCGGGACCGGAAGGCGGCGGGGTCGACGTCCACGCCGCGCTTCTTGATCTCGAGCGTGCCGATCCGGCGCGCGGAGAGCTCCCGGCGCAGGGTCCGCACGTCGAGGGGGAGGTCGGCGACCACGCGGAAGCGCGCGGCGAAGGGCGTGTCGACGGCGGCGTCCGCGCTCACATACGCGATGTCGGGGTCGAGCATCGTGCCGTCGAGCGTGCGCGCGAGGTCGCCGATGAGCCGCGCGCGAATGACGGCGCCGTCCGGCTCGTAGAGGTAGGAGCGCAGCGGCCTCACGGGCGCGTCGGGTGCGTCCGCGGCCGCGGTGAGCTCGGCGGTGCCGCCGCGGCCGACGACGAGGGCCGCCCGCCGCACGCCCGGACGCGCGAGGTCGCCGAACCACACGCCCACCTCGACGACCTCGCGGTCGACGGAGACCCACTGCGCCTCCGCGTCCTCCGGCAGGAGCGCGCGGTCGATGCCGGGCGCGAGCTTGACGCCCGTCGGCAGCCGATCGGCGAGGCCGAACGCGAACGCGAGCGAGGGCGACCAGTCCGCCGGATCGCGCAAGCGCTCGGACCCGGAGCGCCGTGCGGGGTCGAGGTAGACGCCGCCGACTCCCGCGAGATCCGCCTCCTCCGCCTCGCCGTGCTCGACGCGCGCGTTGGCGAACGGCGCGAGATTGAAGGACGCGATCGCGGCGGTCACCTCGTCCCGCTCGACGGCGGTGACGTCGATCCCGAGGGCGGCGAGCGCGAGCGCGTCGGCGCCGATGCCGCAGCCGAGGTCGGCGACCCAGTGGACGCCCGCGCGCGCGAACCGGCCCGCGTGCACGGCCGCGACGGAGAGGCGTGTCGCCTGCTCGAGCCCCGCCTCGGTGAAGAGCATGCGGTCGGCGAACTCCCCGAACTTCGCGCGGGCACGCGAGCGCAAGCGCGCCTGGCTCAGCACGGTCGCGACGAGGCCCGCGTCGTGCCCCTCCGCGCGCAGGCGGGACACGAGGCGGACGACGTCGTCCGCCGACCCGTACACGACGTCGTCGAGCAGCCGCAGGGCCTCCGGCGTCAGAAGGCGCGCAAGCTCCTCCCGATCCACGCCCCCATCCTCCCACCCCTCTCACCCCTCACGCCCTTCACCTCCCTCCCCCCCCGCACCACTTCCGAAAACGAAGGAGAACGCGGTCACAAGGTCGCGCGAAGAGCGTTTCGCGCTGCTCCTTCCTCGCACTCTCCTTCGTTTTGGGGGGAGCCAGCCCTCCGCCTGCCCACGCCCCGGGCACCGCCGGCGCGCACGGAAGCCCGGCGCCCGAACTCCTCTCCTCCCCACCGCGGTCGTCCAGGCCGTCTTTCCACGGATGCGCGCCACACCATGCACAGGGGAACCGGCCTCGGCGAGGCTGCCGTCATGCGCACGATCGCCGAGCACATCCGGATCTCGGGAACATTCCTCCGTCGCCGCGATCTGCTGCGGGCGGGCTTCGGCGACGGCCCCATCCGTGCAGCGCTCGCGACGAAGCAGATCTTCCGCGTGCGGCACGGCTGGTACTCGGTGCCCGAGGTGGTCGACGCCGCAGCGGAGGCCGTCCGCGTCGGGGGCAGGCTCACCGGTCGCGCCGCACTCGCCGCTGCCGGGATCCCCGTGCCGTACGTCCGCGATGGCGTGATCGACCTCGAGGTCCCCGCGAACGCCTGTCGGCTTCGCCGACCCGGCGATCGGCGCGAGCGGCTTCAGCGCGCGGATCGCGTCCGGGTGCACTGGACGGGCGTGCAGGGCTCGACGTTGCTCGGCAGCCGTTGGAGCGTCGGAGTGGATGACGCTCTGCTCTTCGTGCTCGCGCACGAGCCGCGGGAGGTCGCGGTCGCGTGCTGCGACGCGGTGATGAGGCACGCGGGCTGGAGCTGGGCACGGTTGCGCGCGGTGTTCGAGCGGGCTCCCGCACGTGCGCGGCGCTGGCGCGACCTGGTCGTGCGCGACGCGGACTCGTTCGGCGAGACGTACGTGCGGCTCTGGTTCGGCGACGAGGGCATCCCGTTCGAGCCGCAGGCGTTCGTCGACGGCGCCGGACGGTTCGACGGCCGTATCTCGCCGAACGTGTACGTCGAGGTGGACGGCGGACAGCACGATGAGCTTTGGAACGCGGGCCCGAGCAGTTTCGAGAACGATCGGGAGAAGGACGCGGCCGCGGCGAGGCAGGGCAAGCGCGTGCTCCGCTGGTCGTACCGCATGATCCTCGCGAACTGGCCGGCGTGCCTCGCGGCGGCCCGTCAGGCGCGTGCCGACGATCTCGAGCTCGTGACGCGCCGCGCGCGGCATCCGGTTCCCCGCGCACGCGCGCGCGGCCCCGGGGCGGCCGCTCGATCCCCGCGCTTCCGAAAACGAAGGAGATCGGATGCCGTGCCGCTCTCGAAACGCCATTCGCCGCCGTGAGCGGGCGGAACTCCTTCGTATTCGCGGAGCTCCGTCGTTTTTGGCAGGACGTCGCGAACGGGATTCCTTCGTCTTGGGCAGACGCTGCGGCGGTAGCTCCTTCGTTTTCAACAGGGGGAGGCATCAGGGCAGTGCGACGACGAGGCCAGCGGGCAGCGCGACAATGAGCCGGCGGACAGCGCGACGACGCGGCCGACAGGCAGTGCGAGAGCGTGCCGACCGGGGCTCTGCTGGCACTCGGATTGACCGAGTGCTAGCCCACCCCTACACTGGTTCTGGCACTCTCGTGGTGAGTGTGCCAACCCCGGATCTTTCAGAAAGAGGTCAACCGTGTCGGTGTCCATCAAGCCGCTTGAGGATCGCATCGTCATTCGTCAGGTCGAGGCCGAGCAGACCACTGCCTCGGGCCTCGTGATCCCTGACACCGCGAAGGAGAAGCCGCAGGAGGGCGAGGTCGTCGCGGTCGGACCGGGCCGGATCGACGACAACGGCAACCGCATCCCGCTCGACGTGGCCGTCGGCGACCGCGTGCTCTACTCCAAGTACGGCGGGACCGAGGTCAAGCTCGGCACGGACGAGTTCCTCGTGCTCTCGGCGCGCGACGTCCTCGCGGTCGTCGTCCGCTGACGTAGACGACACGCACCACTCCCGAAGGGCCCGGCGGATATCCGCCGGGCCCTTCGTCCGCCCGGCGCACCCGCCCGGCGCCGCCGCTGCCCCACCCGCCTCCGCCTTCGCCCGACGCGCCCGTCCGCTGCTGCTGCTGCTCCCACGGTCCCCGCCCTGCTCGCGACTCTCTGCCTGCCCCCGCGCGCTTCCCTCCCGTCTCCCGCCCGCCTCCCGCCGAGTCCCGTCCTCACCCCGTCATCACCCCACTCCTCGCCTCCCGCTACGGCCCTCCCCACTCCTCGTCCCGCTCTCCGACCTCACCGCCCGCTCCGTCCCCGCTCCGCCCCCGCTCCGCCCCCGCTCCGCCCCCGCTCCGCCCCCCCTCCGCCCCCACCACCCGCCTTCACCGCTTCGCCTCACCCCGCTCGCCCCACCCCCGCTGCGCGGGGCCTCCTCGCCCGCTCGCTAGGCTGAACGCGATGAGCGGCGCGACGGACGAGGGCGCCGTTCGCCGTGAGCTCGGCGCGGGGGCGGGCCTCGCGAGCGCGCTCGGCGCTTACGTGCTCTGGGGCGTCTTCCCGCTCTACTTCCTTCTGCTGGCCCCGGCGGGCTCGATCGAGATCGTGTGCTGGCGCATCCTCTTCTCGCTCGTGTTCTGCGCCGTCCTGCTCGCGGCGACGCGCTCGTTCGGCAGCCTCCGCCTCGTCACCGCCGATCGGCGCTCCTTCCTCCTGCTCGGCCTCGCGGGCGTGCTCATCCTCGTGAACTGGCTCACGTTCGTGATCGCGACCCAGTCCGGACAGGTCGTGCAGGCGGCCCTCGGCTACTTCCTCACGCCGATCATCACGGTCGTGCTCGGCCTGCTGTTCGGCGAGCGCCTGCGGCCTCTGCAGTGGGTGTCGATCGGGACGAGCGTCGTGGCCGCGATCGTCCTCGCGACCGGCGCGGGCGGTGTGCCGTGGCTCGCGCTCCTGCTCGCGCTGTCGTTCGGCTTCTACGGCCTCGTCAAGCAGCGTGTCGGCCCCCGCGTGACCGCGCTCACGGGTCTCGCGCTCGAGACGGCGTGGGTGACGCCGCTCGCCGCCGCCGGTCTCGCGTGGATCGCGATCGCCCACCTGCCGGGGGCGCCGGATCCGACGACGGGACACGCGCCCACGGGGGTCGTGTTCGGCACCGTCTCGCTCGCGCACACGCTCCTGCTGTGCGGAAGCGGGGTCGCGACCGCGATCCCCCTGCTGCTGTTCGCGGTCGCGGCGCGCCGCCTTCCGCTCGTCACCCTCGGGCTTACGCAGTACGTCGTGCCGATCCTGCAGCTGCTCGTGGGCGTCGTCGTGCTGCGCGAGACGATGCCCCTCCAGCGATGGATCGGCTTCGGCCTCGTGTGGATCGCCCTCGTCCTGCTCACCGTCGACGCCCTCGCGGCGTGGCGCACGTCGCGCAGCAGATAACGATCTCGTCGCTTAACAGCCCCGTAACATCCGCGTATCACGGATGAGAAACGCGCGGCATAACGTGGCGGAACGCGACGAGGGGTCGTGTCTTGTTCCATCCATACTCAGGAGGGCACCATGGGAGCATTCACCGGGGCCACCAGGGGCGCGCGCGCCCGATCCGCGAAGCTCGTCCTCGGCGGCCTGGCGTTGCTCAGCGCGGGAGCGATCGCGCTGAGCGGCTGTTCATCGGACAGCGGCGGGAGCGGGGGAGGGGGTGGCTCGTCCGCCTCCAAGCTCGACCTCAAGATCGGCTCGCTGCTGCCGACGACGGGCACGCTCGCGGTGCTGGGGCCGCCGGAGATCGCGGGAGTCGACGTCGCCGTCAAGGACATCAATGCCGCGAAGGCGGGCATCACGGTCACGACCGAGCAGAAGGACTCCGGCGACACGTCGACCGACATCGCGACCCAGTCGACGAAGGCTCTCCTCGCCGACGGTGTGAGCGCGATCATCGGGGCGGCGTCCTCGAGCGTCTCCCTCTCCGTCATCGACCAGATCGTCGGCGCGGGCGTCGTGCAGGTGTCGCCGGCGAACACCTCGCCCACCTTCAGCACGTACAAGGACAACGGCTACTACTTCCGCACCGCACCGTCGGACGTGCTGCAGGGCCAGGTGCTCGGCCAGAAGGTCGCGAAGGACGGCGCGACGAGCGTCGCCATCATGTACGACAACAACGACTATGGCATCGGCCTCAACAAGACGGTGCAGGACTACTTCACGACGCAGGGGATCGACGTCGCCGCCGACGTGACGTTCGACGAGGGCGCGAGCGACTTCACGAGCGCGATCACGACGGCGCTCGCGGGCAACCCGGACGCCCTCATCGTCATCTCCTACGACGAGATCACGACGATCGCCGAGCAGCTGAAGGGCCAGGGATTCGACTTCAAGAAGCTCTACGGCGTCGACGGCAACTACGGCGTCATCACCCCGGATGACACGAACGTCGACATCGCGGGCGCGCAGTTCACGAACCCGGGCGTGCAGGCGAGCAAGGACTTCCAGGCGAAGCTCCAGGACTACGTGAAGGCGCAGGGCCAGAAGCCGCTCACGGTCTTCAGCTACGCGCCAGAGTCGTACGACGCGGCCGTGCTCGTCGCGCTCGCGGCGTTGCAGGGCGGGGCGACCGACGGCGCGACGATCAAGGACAACATGCAGAAGGTCTCCGAGGGCGGAACGAAGTGCAAGACCTTCGCCGCGTGCGCCAAGCTCATCGCCCAGAAGAAGGACATCGACTATGACGGCCTGTCCGGTCCGATCACGTTCGACGACAACGGCGACCCCAGCCAGGCGTACGTGAGCATCTACAAGTACACGACGGGGAACAAGACCGAGTACGAGGAGTCGGTCTACGGCGACCTCACCAAGAAGTAGCAGCGGGACGCTCCGCGGAGGGGCTCGGCGCGTGGCGCCGGGCCCCTTCCGTGTGTGTGCTGCTCCGCAACCGCCGCCCGCCCGCCGCCCGCCCGCCGCGCCGTCGCCGTGTCGCGGCGTCGGGCGCGGCAGGGGCGCGGTGTCGCGGCGCCGCGCCGCCGTTCACGTCGTCGTACTGCCGAGCGCGGTCGTGCCTCTGGCGACCGCGCCGCGGTGCGCGCCGCCGACGACCGGGGCCCCCTTCCGAAAATGAAGGAGGTCGGATGCCATACCCCTCGCGAACGCCTGTTGAGCGGCGCGAGGCGGCCGATCCTCCTTCGTTTTCGGAACGTGCGTGCGGTGGAGTGGTTGTGCGCGCGGCGTGCGCCGAAAATGAAGGAGATCGGATGCCGTATCCGGCGCGAACGCCTGTTCGGCAGGGCGAAGCGGCCGATCCTCCTTCGTTTTCGGAGTGGGGGAAGCGGGGGAAGGGGAGGGGGCGGGGCGGTCACGACGCGCCGCGCGCGGCCTCCTGGTCGGCGGCGAGGGTGCCGAGGTAGAGCTCGATGACCTTCGGGTCGTTCATGAGCTCGCGGCCCGCGCCCGTGTAGGCGTCGCGCCCCTGGTCGAGCACGTACCCGCGGTCGCAGATCTGCAGCGCCCGTCGCGCGTTCTGCTCGACGATGAGCACGGAGACGCCTGCGCGGTTGATCTCGGCGACGTTGACGAACGTCTCGTCCTGCCGCACGGGCGAGAGGCCGGCGCTCGGCTCGTCGAGCAGGAGCACGCTCGGGTCCATCATGAGCGCGCGCGACATCGCCACCATCTGCCGCTCGCCGCCGGACAGCGAGCCGGCGCGCGTCTTGAGCCGCGTGCGCAGCTCGGGGAAGAGCGACGTGACGAACTCGAGGCGCTCGGCGAACGCGCGCGGGCGTTGGTACACGCCCATCTGCAGGTTCTCCTCGATCGTGAGGCTCGGGAATACGTTGTTCGTCTGCGGCACCATGCCCACGCCCTTGGTCACAAGCTTGTCGGCCTTGAGGCCCGTGATGTCCTCGCCCGCGAGCACCACGGAGCCGCTGCGGATGGAGACCTGGCCGAAGATCGCCTTGAGCAGGGTCGACTTGCCGGCACCGTTGGGGCCGATGATGCCGACGAGCTCGCCGCGCGCGACGTGGATCGAGCATCCGTTGAGGATATTGACCCCCGGCAGGTAGCCCGCGACGAGGTCCTTGGTCTCGAGAATGGTGTCATCGGCCATCGCCGGCGGCCTCCCCCTCCACCTCGGAGCGCACGAGCTCCGACTCCATGCCCTCGGCGACCTCGAGCCGCCCGCGCACGGTGCCGAGGTCGGTGCCGTGGTGCGCGCCAAGGTAGGCGTCGATGACGGCGGGATCGCTCATGACCGTCTCCGGCGACCCCTCGGCGACGACGCTGCCCTCGGCCATGACGACAACCCAGTCGGCGATCTCGCGCACGACGTGCATGTCGTGCTCGACGAAGAGCACCGTCATGCCCTGCTCCTTGAGCTCGAGGATATGGCGCAGGAGCGATTGGGTGAGCGCGGGGTTGACCCCGGCCATGGGCTCGTCGAGCATGACGAGCGCGGGGTCGCTCATGAGCGCACGTGCCATCTCGAGCAGCTTGCGCTGGCCTCCGGAGAGGCTGCCCGCGTAGTCGTCGCGCTTCGTGTCGAGCCGGAACTTGCGCAGGAGCTCGTCGGCCTTCTCGGTGAGCTGCGCGTCGCGCGCGCGCCAGGCCGCGGGTACGAGCGCGGCGAAGAAGTTCTCGCCGGCGCGATTGGAGGCGCCGAGCAGCATGTTGTCGATGACGCTCAGCAGGGCGAGGGCCTTCGTGAGCTGGAACGTGCGCACCATGCCGCGGCGCGCGACGCGGAAGGCAGGCACGCCGGCGAGCTGCTCCCCGCGGAACGTCCAGTGCCCCGTGTTCGGCTTGTCGAAGCCGGTGAGGAGGTTGAAGAACGTCGTCTTGCCGGCGCCGTTGGGCCCGATGAGGGCCGTGATCGCGTGCGCGGGGATCTCGACGTGCTCGACGTCGACGGCGGTGAGGCCGCCGAAGCGGCGCGTCACGTGGTCGGCGACGAGGATGGGGTCGCGCTTGGCGACGCCGGGCGCCGGCTCGCCCGCGATGAGCTCGCTCACGGGGGTCCTAGGCACGGAAGAACACCTCGATCCGCTTGCCGAGGATGCCCTGCGGCCGGAATATCACGAGCAGCATGAGCGCGAAGCCGACGATGATGAACCGGATCGGCCCCTGCTGGGTGGAGCTGATCGGCAGCACGTGCGCGTCGACGCCGAGCGTGAGCAGGCCGTCGGAGAGGGAGAGCACGACCCAGAAGATGGCCGAGCCGAGCAGCGGTCCGAAGATCGTGGTCGCGCCGCCGAGCAGCATGATCGTGTAGAGGAAGAACGTGAGCTGCGTGCCGTAGTTGTCGGGCTGCAGCGAGCGGGGGAGGATGAACAGCGCGCCCGCGAGGCCGCCGAGCACGCCCCCGAGCACGAGCGCCTGCATCTTGTAGGAGAAGACGTTCTTGCCGAGCGCGCGCACCGCGTCCTCGTCCTCACGGATGCCCTTGACGATGCGGCCCCAGGGGCTGCGCATGAGCGCCCACACGAGCAGGCACGCGAGCAGCACGAGCGCCCAGCCGACGATCATCGTCCACAGGTCGGGCGCGGTGAACCGCAGCACGCCGATCCCGTAGTTGCCGGGAGGGATGGGGTTGAGCGCCTGGAAGGTGTCGGCGGCGCCGTTGAGGCCCGTCGACCCGCCCGTGACGTCGTAGATCTCCGCCGTCTTGACGGAGAGGCGGATGATCTCGGCCGCCGCGATCGTGACGATCGAGAGGTAGTCGGCGCGCAATCGCAGGGTCGGGATGCCGAGCACGAACGCGAACAGCACGCTCGCGACGATGGTCGCGAGCACCGCGAACGGGAACGGCCAGTCGAGCTTGAGGGTCGTGATCGCGAAGGCGTAGCCGCCGACCGCCATGAAGCCGGCCTGCCCGAAGTTCACGAGCCCCGTGAAGCCGAAGTGCACGACGAGCCCGATCGTCGCGAGCGCGTAGGCGGCGGTCGTCGGCGAGATGGCCTCGCCGAGCGCGAGGGGAATGAAGTTCCAGTTCATGCCGCTCCTATCCGACCCGCTCGCGTCGTCCGAGGATGCCCTGCGGCCGGAACAGCAGGATGAGGATCATGACGACGAGCGCCGCCGCGTACTTGAGGTTGTCGGGGATGACGAGGGTCGCGAGGTTCATGAACACGCTCAGCACGAGGGAGCCGACGAGCGCGCCGAAGGCGGACCCGAGGCCGCCGAGGGTGACCGCCGCGAAGATGAGCAGGAGGATCGAGCTGCCCGTGTCCCAGCGCAACGACTGGTAGTAGGCGATGAGCACGCCGGAGAGGCCGGCGAGCGCGCCGCCGCCGATCCAGATGCAGCGGATGACGAAGTCGACGTCGATGCCGGACGCGGCCGCGAGCGCGCGGTTGTCGGCGACCGCTCGCGCGGCCTTGCCGAGGCGCGTGCGCAGCATGACGAACGCGACGAGCAGGAGCACGACGAGGGCGAGCACGGCGCCCATGACGTCGGTGAAGCGCAGGCTGATGGGCCCGATCACGAGGAAGGGCGACGGGTCGTTGGGGATCGTCAGTCGGTCCGCGCCGAAGAAGAACGCGTAGATGTAGCGCGTCGCGAGCGCGAGGCCGATGCTCACGATCATGAGCGGCACGAGCCCGACCCCGCGCCGGCGCAGCGGTCGCCACAGCACGGTGTCCTGCACGAACCCGTACGCGCCGCCGAGCACGATCGCGGCGATGATGCCGATCCAGCCGGGCAGGTGCAGGAGCGTGCCCGCGACGTAGGCCATGAGCGCGCCGAAGGTCACGAGCTCGCCGTGCGCGAAGTTGTTGAGGCCGGTCGTGCCGTAGATGAGCGAGACGCCGATCGACGCGAGCGCGAGCAGGAGCCCGTAGATGACGCCCGTGACGATCTTGGAGGCGAAGATGTCCCAGAACGCGCCGTGGGAGCCGCCCGAGGACGGCGCGGGGCTCGCCGTGCGCGCGGGCCCGGTCGTGGCGCCCGGCGTCGGCGTCGTCGCGCCGCCGGCCGCGGCCTGGCTGATGAGGAAGTTCGCGGGCACGCCTTTGTTCGTCTCCTGCACGGTCACCGTGCGGGGGTTGGATCCCTTCGGCAGGGAGCCGAGGTCGGCGGGGATCGTGGACTCGTCGATCGCGACGGTGTAGTCGCCGGGGGCGGGCAGGCCGACCTCGACGCGACCGTCCGCGTCCGTCGTGAACGTCTGGGAGTATCCCTTGCCGGTCACGGTGACCGTGAGGCCGGGCACGCCCGCGCGGCTCGGGAGCGAGCGCACCCACACGGCGATCGACTCGGGCGCGGTCGCGGGGTCGAGCGCGTCCGCGGCGAGAGCGGACGCGGGTGTCACGGCGGCGGCGGCCGGTGCGAGGTCGGCCGCGGCGGCCGGTGCGAGGGTGGCGGATGGGGTGGAGGCGGTCGGCGCAGACGCTGCCGGTGCGAGCGCGGCGGGCGAGGGGGCCGCGGCGGCCGCCGGCGCCGCGCCGAGCAGGCCGAGCACGACGCCGAGCAGGACGAACGCGCCGAGGAGCGCTCGACGGCGGGGCTGCGTCTGTCGTGCGGTCTTCACTGCGAAAGCGCCTCCGTGCCGGTGTCGGTGTCCGTCCTGGGCCGTGTTGCACGAAAGTAGCTCGCAATCGTTTCGGCCGTGTTTCATGCGGGCGTCCGGCTGAATACCGGCTGAGCGTGCTCGCGCGGACCCGCGCGGATGCCGGCGGGACGCCGCCGGGACGCCGCCGGAGCACCGCCGGGTCGAGGCGGGGACCACGCCTCGACCCCCGCGGGAATGGCGCGCCCGTCCCGTCGTTAAAATCGAGTACCGGCACGCTCGTGGCCGGCTCCGCCAGCTCGACGCCGCCCGGCTCGAGTCAGACCGGCTCGACACCGCCTGAGGGGACCATGGACCAGCACGATCCGTTCGGATTCATCGGACTCACCTACGACGACGTCATGCTGCTGCCCGGGCACACCGACGTCATCCCGAGCGAGGCGGACACCTCGTCGCGCCTCACCCGCCGCATCCGCGTGCACGCGCCGCTCGTCTCGAGCGCGATGGACACGGTCACGGAGTCGCGCATGGCGATCGCGATGGCCCGCTACGGCGGCCTCGGCGTGCTCCACCGCAACCTGTCGATCGAGGATCAGGCGACGCTCGTCGACAAGGTCAAGCGCAGCGAGTCGGGCATGATCACGAACCCCGTGACGACGACGCCGGATGCGACGGTCGCCGAGGTCGACGCGCTGTGCGGCCAGTTCCGCGTCTCCGGCCTGCCCGTCGTCGAGGGCGACGGCACCCTCGTCGGCATCATCACGAACCGGGACATGCGCTTCGTCTCGCCGTTCGAGAAGACGACGACGCTCGTGCGCGACGTCATGACGAAGGCGCCGCTCATCACGGCGCCCATCGGGGTGGACCCGGACACGGCGATCGCGATCTTCGCCCAGCACAAGATCGAGAAGCTTCCGC
>JAATFA010000167.1 GCA_015655445.1 Actinomycetales bacterium
CCTCCCCGCCCGCCCGCCAGGTTCCGCATGCGCCGGCGTGTCCGGCGTGCGCGCCCGGAATTCCGGGCGCGCACGCCGGACACGCCGGCGCATGCGGAACCTGGCGGGCGGGCGGGGAGGGCGGGGCGTCAGGGGCGGGAGGGTGCGGGCTCCTCGAGGACCGCGCGCGTCGCCGGGCCCGGCCCGAGGGCACGCACGGCCTCGAGGTCGGCGAGCACGTCGACGTCGCGCCGCAGCCCGGACCCGGACGGCACGGGCAGGTCGAGATAGCCCGCGGCGAGGTGCCGCGCGTGTGATCCCATGCCGAAGCGCGCATCGTGCGCGACACCCGCGCGCGCCGTGAGGAGCACTGTGCCCGTGCCGTCGGCGTCGGCGACGACGCCGCGGTCGACGCGCTCGGCGGCGGCGAGCGCGTCGTCGAGCTCCGCGGCGGTGAGCGCCGGGACGTCGCCGAGCAGCACCGCGCGCGGCACGTCTGCGTCGAGCACGCCGAGCCCGCGGGCGATCGCGTCGGCGAGACCCGAGGGGGCGGCCTCGACGACGACCTCGGCGCCGGCGTCCCGGAAGCGCGCCGCGGCGACCGCGGCCGTCACGACGACGACGCGCGCGACGCGCTCCGCCCCGTGCACAGCCGCGATCGTGTCGAGCGCGAGAGCGAGAGCGAGCCGCTCACGCCGTGCGGGGTCGACGTCGAGGCGGCTCTTCGATCCCGCCGTGCCCCGCACCGGCACGAGTACGGACCAGACCGGGAGCGGATCGACAGGCATCCGTCTCAGCGTAGGCCAGCGCGGCGGCCCTCAGCGCCGACCGCTCAGCGCGCGACCGTGCCCGTGCTCGCGCTCGCCCTCCGGTCCGCCCGAGAGCGCACCCGCCTCGCCGCGCCACGTCTCCGGCAGGAGCGAGCGCGGCGCGACGGAGGCGAGAAGGCGGGCGAGCGGACGCGCCCCGAGCGCGAGGCCCGCGCGCACGAGCGCGAGGTCCGTCGGATCCGGGGCGGGCGCCCTCCCCGGCGCGTACGCGCTGCGCTCGACCGCGTCGAGCACGCGCTCGAGTGCGTCCCGCTCCCGTCCGGGCCACGAGGCGCCGACCCGCGCCGCGAACCCCCGCGGCGTCTCGGTCGCCGGAGCGGGGATCCCGAGGTCGATCGCGCTCTCGCGCACCTCGTCCCACGCGGCCGCGACCGCGCCGGGCCCCGCGCGCCGCAGGAGGGCGAGACGCCGTCGCCGGCGCGCCGAACGCCACAGCGCGGGCGTAAGGAGCAGCGCGAGCACGACGAGCACGACGACGGCCGTCTCGAGCACGGGGGCCATGTCCATGCCCGTGTCGCCGGACGCCGCGGAGACGCCCTCGTCGCTCGCGCTCGGGGTCGGCGCGCTCGCCTGCGGCGTCGCGGTGGCCTGCGGCGCGCTCCCCGTGACGCCCGGGTCCGTCGTGCCCGTCGCGACGGAGGTGTCGTAGTCCGGCACGAACCCGCGGCTCGGGGTGGGCTCGAAGCGCACCCAGCCGACGCCGGAGAAGTAGAGCTCGGGCCACGCGTGGAAGTCGTGCGTCGTCACGACGTAGTCGAGCACCCGTCCGTTCGTGGAGTACTGCGGCGTGCCCGGCTGGAAGCCCACCGCGACGCGCGCGGGGATGCCGAGCGAGCGCGCCATGAGCGCCATCGCGGACGCGAAGTGCACGCAGTAGCCGCTCCGCTCCCGCAGGAAGCGCGCGACGACGTCCACTCCCGTGCCGTCGTAGCCGTCGGTCACGGGCGCATCCTCGGAGTAGGTGAACAGGCTGCTGTGGAAGTAGCTCTGCAGCGCGATCGCGCGGTCGTAGTTCGTCGTCGCGTCCGCCGTCACCTCCCGCGCCGTGCGCGCGATGATGTCGGGCATCCCGCGCGGCACGCTCACGAGCGGGTCGAGGTCGCTCGGCACGCTCGGATCCGCGGCGCGCAGCTGGTCGGCGGTCGGCTGCACGTCGAGGCTCGTGACCGTGTAGCGCTGCGCGCGCACGCTCGAGTCGTCCGTGTGGACGGTGAGGGTGCGCGTATCCGCCGTCCAGTCCCCGCGCAGTCCCGTGATCGACTGCGCGGGGTACGGGGTCGGCAGCCACGTCCCGACGAGCAGGCCCATCGAGACGGACGTCGTGAACGGCGCCGCCTGCACGTCCGCGGTGAGCCCGGGGGGCGTGTCGAGCCGGTCGACGCTCGTGCCCGCGCCCACCATGGGGTCCTCCGGGCCCCACTGCTGCCCGGAGAGGTCCTCGATCGTCGTGAGCGTGAAGTACAGGCCCTGGTCCGCGGTCGTGCGGTACGTGTAGGCGGTCGTCGCCTCGCCGCGGCGCAGGTCGTCGCCGAGGTCGACGATCGGGTTGACGCCGATCTCGACGCCCCCGCCCGTGCCCGTCGACGGCGGGGTCGCCTGCACGTCGGGCAGCACGTACGGGACGAGGAGCCCGATCGCGAGCGCGAGACCGCCGCCGGCGACCGCTGCGCGCGCGTGCGGCAGCCGCGATCCCGCGTGCAGCACGACGAGGTAGGCGACCGCGGTGAGCACGAAGCACAGCGCGTCCGAGCCGCCGGGCAGGATGACGACGGGACCGGCGAGCAGCACGAGCGCCGGCACGGCGGCGAGGGCGGGCGCGCGCACGGTGTGGACGAGGAGCTCGGCGAGCACGGCCGCACCCCCTGCGGCGACCGCGAGGATGAAGACGATGCCGGCGTCGGCGTGCGCGGGGACGCCCTGGTGCGCGATCGAGGCTCCCCCCGCGACGAGCAGGGAGTGCCATGCGTCGACCGTCGCGGGGAGCGGCACGACGCCGAGCAGGGCTGTGCCGGGCGAGAAGACGAGGCTCAGCACGAGCGGATAGGCGACCGCGGACGCGACGGCCCCGCTCCACACGCGTCCGGACAGCCGGCGCGCGAGCACGCCCGCGGCGAGCACGATGAGCACGACGAGCATGGGCGGGAACCACCAGGCGACGCCCGCGAGCAGCACGTGCATCGAGCTCAGGGAGCAGCCGAGCAGCGCGAGCACGGCGAGCTCGAGCGGCCACGCGACGCGCGCACGACGACGGGCGGCCCGCTGCTCAGGCACGCGGCGCCGCCGACTCGGTCGCACGCGCCGCCGCCCACGCGACCGCGACGTCGTCCTCGGGGCGCACGCGCACGCACGCCCAGCCCGCGGCGACGAGCGCGCGCTCGACGTCGGCGCGCGCCTCCGGGAGCAGGAACGCGATCGCGCGCTCGAACGGATGGTGCAGGCCCGCGATCCAGCGCAGGGTGCGCGCGTCCGGGTCGCCGATGACGGCGAAGAGCGGCCCCGCCGCCTCCGTGCGCACGTCCTCGCGCGGCACGCTCCCCGCCGGCACGGCGGAGTCGACGAGCCGCACGGCTGCGAGCGAGTCGAGGTAGGCGGAGTCGGAGGCGCGCTCGTCGCCGCCGGGCTGCGCGAGCTGGCCGTCGGCGGTCTCGAGCACGGCGACGCGAAAGCCCCGCTCGACGAGGTGCATGCCGAGGGAGGCCGCCATGCGCACCGCCCACTCGAAGCCCGCGCTCTCGAGCTCGCCATCCGCCTCGCGTGCGTCCGGGTAGCTCGCGGCGCGCGTGTCGAGCACGAGCCGCGCCTCCGGGAACGTCCGCTGCTCCTCCTGGCGCACCATGAGCTCCCCGTAGCGCGCGGAGGCGCGCCAGTGGACGCGGCGGAGCGCGTCGCCGCTGCGGTACTCGCGCGTCATGAGGTCGTCCTCGCCGCCCGTCGAGAGCCGATGGACGAGCTGCGCGGTGCCCTCGCCCTCGCCCGCGATGCGGCCGTCCGTCCGCAGCGCGCTCACACGCGGCGTCACGACGAGCGGATCGGCGGCTCCCGCCGGTCGCTCGAAGACGACGAGGCCGAACGGGTCGAGGTGGGAGAGCCGCACCGGCCCGATGGGAGCGATCCCGCGGCGCTGCGCCCGCAGCTCGTACTCGACGGAGGCGCGCCGGCCGCCCTCGCGCGCAGCGGGGATGCGGCCCGTGGGCTCACGCGTGCCGTGCCACGGGAGGGTCTCGCGCCACGTGCCCTCTGCGAGCCGGAACGGGCCGACCGCGACGAGGTCGAGCGTCACGGTCGTCACGCCCCCCTCGGGCACGGAGGCCGGCGAGAAGCGCCGGCGCACGGTCGCCCCGAGGCGCTGGACGGTCGCGAACGCGAAGGCGACGAGCACGAGGCCGGCCGCGAGGCCCGCCGGCAGGAGGAGCTCGGGGAAGCCGAGCGTGTACGCGCCGACGGCGCACAGCACGGCGGCGGTCGCGACACCCCATCCGCGTCGCGTGGGCCTCACGCGTCCCGCTCGGAGGAGCCTGCGCACGAGCGCCTCAGGCGAGACCGCCCACGCCGATCGGCACCGAGGTCTCGGCGAGGATGCGGCGGACGGTGTCCGCGACGGAGCCGGCGCCCGCGATGCGCGCGTTCGGGACGAGACGGTGGGCGAGCACGGGGACGGCGAGCGCGTCGACGTCGTCGGGGAGCACGAAGTCGCGTCCGTCGAGCGCCGCGCGCGCCTTCGCGATGCGCACGAGCTGGAGGGTCGCGCGCGGGCTCGCGCCGAGCCGCAGCTCCCGGTCGCGCCGCGTCGCGTTCGCGATCGCGACCGCGTACTGCTCGACGGCCCAGCTCGCGTAGACCTCGCGCACGGTCGCGATCATCCGCAGGAGCTCCGCGACCGTCACGACGGGGCGCAGCCCGTCGAGGGGGCTCGCCGTCTCGCGCTGCTGGAGCATCGCGAGCTCGCTCGCCGGGTCCGGGTAGCCCATGGAGATGCGCGCCATGAACCGATCGCGCTGCGCCTCGGGGAGGGCATACGTGCCCTCCATCTCGATCGGGTTCTGCGTCGCGACGACCGTGAACGGGCTCGAGAGCGGGTACGTGACGCCGTCGACGGTGACCTGGCGCTCCTCCATGCTCTCGAGCAGGGCGGACTGCGTCTTGGGCGAGGCTCGGTTGATCTCGTCGCCGATGACGATGTTCGCGAAGATCGGCCCCGGCTTGAACTCGAACGTGCGATCGCCCTGGTTGTACACCGAGACGCCCGTCACGTCGGCGGGCAGAAGATCGGGGGTGAACTGGATGCGCGTGACCGTGCCGTCGACGCTGCGCGCGAGCGCGCGGGCGAGCATCGTCTTCCCCACGCCCGGGACGTCCTCGATGAGCAGGTGCCCCTCGGCGAGGAGCACCATGAGCGCGAGCTCGACCTGGGCCCGCTTGCCGTCGATGACGGTCTCGATCGCGCCGAGGATGCGGCCGGCCGCCTCCGCGAGCTCGTCGGCCTCCATCGTCGAGACGCGATCGCGACCGATGTCGACCCGGCCGTGATCCGGATTGGCCGCGAAGCTCGTCACCATTCGAGTGTGCCAGACGTCCCCTGAGCCGTCACTGGGTGCGGCCCTCACCCTCGACGTGCGCTCAGCTGCGCGCGAGTGCCCGCAAGCGCGGCGCGAGGTCGCGCTCGAAGAGCTCGAGGAAGCGCCGCTGGTCCTCGCCCGGGGCGTGGAAGACGAGGTGGTTGAACCCCGCGTCGACGTACTCGGCGATGCGCGCGACGGTCTCGTCGGGGTCGGATCCGACGATCCAGCGACCCGCGATCGTCTCGATCGGCAGCGCGTCGGCAGCGCGCTCCATCTCGAGCGGGTCGCGGATCGAGTGCTTCTGCTCCGCGCTCAGCGCGAGCGGCGACCAGAAGCGCGTGTTCTCGAGGGCGGCCTCGGGGTCCGTGTCGTAGGAGAGCTTGATCTCGATCATGTGGTCGATCGCGTCGACGTCGCGGCCCGCCGCCTCCGCCCCCTCGCGCACGGCGGGCAGCAGCTGCTCGGTGTAGAGGTCCATGCCCTTGCCGGACGTGCAGATGAAGCCGTCGCCAGCCCGGCCCGCATACTTGGCGACCGTCGCGCCGCCCGCGGCGATGTAGACGGGCACGCCGCCCTCGGGGCGGTCGTAGATGCTCGCGTCGTGGGTCGAGTAGTACTCCCCCTCGAAGCTCACGCGATCCTCCTTCCACAGGGCGCGCATGAGCCGCACGGCCTCGCGCAGCCGCGCGAAGCGCTCCTTGAACTCGGGCCACGTCTGCTCGCCCGCGCCACGGAAGCCGGTCGCGATCTCGTTGAGCGCCTCCCCCGTGCCGACGCCGATCATGACGCGCCCCGGGTAGAGGCAGCCGAGCGTCGCGAAGGCCTGCGCGATGACGGCGGGGTTGTAGCGGAACGTCGGCGTCATGACCGACGTGCCGATCTGGATGGTCGACGTGCGCTCGCCGACCGCGGCCATCCACGCGAGCGAGAAGGGCGCGTGGCCGCCCTCGTGCCGCCACGGCTGGAAGTGGTCGCTCACGGCGACGCTCTCCATGCCGTGCGCCTCCGCCGCGACGGCGAGCTCGACGAGCTCCCGGGGGGCGAACTGCTCTGCGGATGCCTTGTAGCCGAGCTTGAGAGGGAGCACCGGGTTCCTTTCGGTCGGGGTCTCATGGTTCCGGGTCGGGGGGAACGCCGGCGACGCCGTCGGCGTATCCGCGGCGATAGCCGATGCGCTCCGCCTCCGCGCTGCCGAGCCGGAACATGTCCTGCTCGGCGGGGCGGATGAGCGGCGCTGCGCTCGCCTCGAGCCCGGCGACGAGCCGGGAGAGGCCGCGCACGACGGCGACGGGGCGCCCCTCCGCCTTGCGCTTGACGAGGTCGCCCGCCGCCGCGATCTCGTCACCCACGGCGGGCATCGTGACGGCGAGCGGTCGACCCTCGGAGTCGGTCGTGCCGCGCAGGTCGTCGATCACGAGCACGCCCGCCGCCCCGATCGCGATGTCCGTCTGCCCCGCGCGCCAGGGCCGGCCGAACGTGTCCGAGACGAGCACCCCGATGCGCATGCCGAAGCGCTCGCGGAGCGCGGCGCACAGCCGGCGCGCGGACGCATCGGGATCCTCGGGGAGCAGCACGACCGTGCCCTCGGGCACGTTGCTCGCGTCGACCCCCGCCGCGGCCATGACGAGGCCCTGCCGGTTCTGCACGATGCGCGTGACGCCGCCGGGGAACGCGCGCGTCGCGACGACGCGCACGGTCTCGCGCGTGATCGCGTCCTCGCGGTCCTCCGCCTCCACGACGCGCCCCTCGGCCTTCGAGACGACCTTGCTCGTGACGACGAGGATGTCCCCGTCCTCGAGGTAGGGCGCGACGGCGTCGCCGACGATCGCGGCGAGGTCGTCCCCCGGCCGCACCTCCGGGATGCCGGGGACGGCGAAGACGACGACGGCGTCAGCGGGGATCACCGCGTCACCTTCGGCAGCACGTCGCGCGCGAACACGTCCATCCACGCGCGCTGGTCGGGTCCCGCGTTGTGCAGGTGGATGCGGTCGAAGCCGAGGTCGGCGAAGCGCTGGATGTGGGCGCGGTGGACGTCAGGGTCGGCCGAGACGGGCATGCGCCCCTCGAAGTCGGACGGACGCACCATGCGCGCGAGCTGCTCGAAGTCGAACGGCGAGCGCACGTCGCCGCGCGGGAACCGCACGGCCCCGATCGGCCACTCCGCGAGCGCGTTCTCCATCGCCTGCTCGTCGGTGGGCGCCCAGGAGAGGTCGATGCGGATCGCGAGGGATGCGTCCTCGCGCGAGCGCCCGGCCTCGCGCCGCCCGTCCGCGAAGCGGTCGACGAGCATCGCCGCCTTGTCCGGCGTCGTCGCGATCGTGAGGATCCCATCCGCGACGCGCCCCGCGCGCCGGGCCGTCACGGGCCCCGCCGTCGCGACGAGGAGGCGCGGAGCGGGCACCGCCTCCGTCCACAGTCGCGTGGACTCGAGCTCGAACGCCCCGCCGCGGTGCTTGACGACGCGGCCCGTGCCAGCGGACGCGAAGAGGCGGGAGACGAGGTCGACGGCCTCGAACATGCGTGCGATGCGCTCGGGCGCCTCCGGCCAGTAGCCTCCGACGACGTGCTCGTCGAGCGCGTCCCCCGCGCTCAGCGCGATCCAGTGCCGGCCGGGGTAGAGGCTCGCGGTCGTCGCGGCCGCCTGGGCGACGACGGCGGGGTGCACGCGATAGCCGGCGGTCACACCGCCCGCGGCGATCTCCCCGCGCGTGCGCGCGCCGATGGCGCCCACGACGGTCCACACATGGCTCGCGCGGCCGTGCCGGGGCAGCCAGGGCTGGAAGTGGTCGTCGACGAGCGTGCCGGAGAACCCGCACGCGTCCGCGTGGGCGGCGAGCTCGACGGCCTCCGCGGGAGCGAACCGTTCGAGCATCGCGGCGTAGCCGATGCCGGAGTGAACGGTCATGGCACCATACTCCCACCCGCGGGAGGCGCTCCCCTCCGCGCGGGGCCGGCGAGGGGGAGCGACGGCGGCCGCGCACGGTGCCAGAATCGGAGCGTGAGCGTCGAGAGCGGGCCGGGGAGCGAAGGGGCGCCGGGCGGCGCGGGCGTGTGGGCGCAGACCGGCAGCGCGATCGTCGTCGCGCAGCTCGCGCGCGCAGGCTTCGACTGGATCTGCCTCGACGGCCAGCACGGCGTCTACGACCGCGCGACGCTCGCCGCGTGCGTCGAGACGGCCACGGGAGGCGCGAGTCGCGTCGTCGTGCGCGTGCCCGCGAACGACGCGGCGGCGATCGGGTACGCCCTCGACCTCGGCGCGGACGCCGTGCTCGTGCCGCTCGTCGAGAGCGCCGACGACGCGCGTGCCGCCGTCGCCGCGTCCTTCTACCCGCCGCGCGGGACGCGCAGCTGGGGGCCCCTGCAGCCGCTGTGGGGACGCGAGGCGCCCGCGCCCGCGGCGGAGCCCTCGTACCCGGTGTGCTGGGTCATGGTCGAGACCCCCGGCGCGCTCGCGCGCCTCGACGAGATCCTCGATGTGCCCGGCATCGGCGTCGTCTTCGTGGGCCCGTTCGACCTCTCGCTCGCGCTCGGCACGACCGTCGACGAGCTCCTCGCCGCTCCGGGGGATGACGCGCCGCTCGCACGCGTCGTGGCCGCCGCGCGAGCGCGCGGGATCGGCCTCGGCGCCTTCGGCGCCACGCGAGCGCGCGCCCGCCGCTTGCGCGCGCTCGGCTTCGAGCACGTCGTCGTCGCGACGGACGGCGGGCTGCTCGCGAGCGCGGCGGCGGAGGCGGCCGGCTGGCTCGAGGACGCCTGACGCGGTCGCTCAGACCTCCACGGGCGGGCGGCGCAAGAAGTCCGCGACGACGCGCGGCACGTACGGCGACACGTCGCCGCCGAGCGCGGCGACCTGGCGCACGAGCGAGCTCGACACGTGGGCGTTCGCGGGATCCGGCAGCAGGAAGACCGTCTCGACGCCCGCGAGGTTCCTGTTGACGATCGCCATCGGCGTCTCGTACGCGACGTCGACCTGCGACCGGATGCCCTTGACGAGCACGCTCGCGCCGACGTCGGTGCAGTAGTCGACGAGCAGACCGACGCTCCACGAGGTCACGAGGATGCGCCCCGCCACGCGCGCCTCCGCGAGCGAGTCGCGGATGAGCTCGACGCGCTGGGCGATGGGCAGGAGCGCCGACTTGTCCGGGTTGTGCACGACGACGACGTGGAGCTCGTCGAAGATGCGCGCGGCGCGGGCGATGACGTCGAGGTGCCCGCGCGTCACGGGGTCGAACGAACCGGGCACGACGGCGATCCTCGTCATGCCTCCAGCCTACCGAGCCGTGCCGGACGCCGGCCGGGAGCACAGCGCCCGTCACGCCTTGGCGAGGAAGTCCCGCTCGCTCTCGTCGAGGCGCCGGGTGAGGGCCTCGCGCAGCGCCGCGTGCCGCTCGAGCCCCGGATCGGCCTCGACGACGCCCGCGGCGAGCGCGCGCGCCTCCGCGATGAGGTCGCCGTCGCGCGCGACGCGCAGCAGGCGCAGCGAGGAGCGCCGGCCCGACTGCACGCTGCCGAGCACGTCGCCCTCCTGCCGCAGCTCGAGGTCGCGTTGGGCGAGCTCGAATCCGTCGAGGGTCGAGGCGACCGCCTCGACGCGCTCGCGTGCGAGCGACCCCGCGGGCGCTCCCGTGACGAAGAGGCACAGGCCGGGCACGCTGCCACGGCCGACGCGACCGCGCAGCTGGTGCAGCTGGGAGACGCCGAAGCGGTCCGCGTCGAGCACGACCATCGTCGACGCGTTCGGCACGTCGACCCCGACCTCGATGACGGTCGTCGCGACGAGCACGTCGACGTCGCCCGCGGCGAACGCACGCATGACCGCCTCCTTCTCCTCGGCCGGCAGCCGCCCGTGCAGCGCCTCGATGCGCCGCCCCGCGAACGCGGGCGTGCGGCGCAGCGACTCGAGCACGTCGAGGACGGCCGCGCGCGGCGCCGCGGCGCCCGCGAGGACCGTCTCGGACGCGTCGGGGCCCTCGCGCGCGCCGACGAGGGGCCCGGGCTCGGGCGGGGCAGCGGGCGGGGCAGGGGCGGGGGCCGTGTCGTCGCGCGTCGCGTCGTCGGGGGCGCCGTCGTCCTCCGGCACCGCCGCCTCGATCGCCGGGCACACGACGAAGGCCTGGCGGCCCTCGGCGAGCTCCTCGGCCGTCCGCTCCCACACGCGCCCGATCCACCCCGGGCGCTCCGCGAGCGGCACGACGTGACTCTCGATCGGCCGGCGTCCCGCGGGCAGCTCGCGGATCGTCGACACGTCGAGGTCGCCGAAGACCGTCATCGCGACCGTGCGCGGGATGGGCGTCGCCGTGAGCACGAGCACGTGCGGCGGACGCAGTCCCTTGCGTCGCAGCGTCTCGCGCTGGTCGACGCCGAAGCGGTGCTGCTCGTCGACGACGACGAGCCCGAGGTCGAGGAAGTCGACCTTCTCGCCGAGCAGAGCGTGCGTGCCCACGACGATGCGCGCCGATCCGGAGATCGTCGCGAGGAGCGCCTTGCGCCGCTCCGCCGCGCCCATGCCGCCCGTGAGGAGCGTCGGCCGCAGCTCGGCGGCGAGGTCGGGGCCGAGCGCGCGCACGATCGATCGCACATGCTGCACGGCGAGCACCTCGGTGGGCGCGAGGAGCGCGCTCTGCCCGCCCGAGTCGGCGACCGCGAGCATCGCGCGCAGGGCGACGAGCGTCTTGCCCGAGCCGACCTCGCCCTGCACGAGCCGGTTCATCGGCGCGGGCTGGGCGAGCTCCGCCGCGATCTGCTCGCCCACGCGCCGCTGGTCGTCGGTGAGCGTGAACGGGAGCGCCGCGTCGAAGCGCGCCGAGAGCGGCCCCGGCAGGCGTGGAACGGCCTCGAGCGAGCGCAGCCGCGCGCGCTGCTGCAGGAGCGCCGCCTGCAGCAGGAACGCCTCGTGGAAGCGCAGGGTCTCGCGCGCGAGCCGCCAGTCCGCGTCGTCGTGCGGACGGTGCACGAGCTCGATCGCGCGCGCGTAGTCGAGCAGCTCGCGACCGCGCCGCAGCTCGGCCGGGATCGGGTCGTCGAGCGGCGGGATCGCGTCGAGCACGACGCCCACGGCCTTCTGCACCTGCCACGACGCGACCGCCGACGTCGCGGGGTAGATCGGGATCGGCAGCTCCGCCCACGCGCGCGCGGCCTCGGCGTCCGCCTCCTCGCGCGCGCCGAAGAGCTCGTAGTCCGGGTGCGCGAGCTGCTTCGCGCCGCGGTAGTCGGTGACCTTGCCCGCGAAGATGCCGCGCGATCCGGGCTGCAGCTCGCGCGCGCGCCAGGGCTGGTTGAAGAACGTGAGCGTGAGCACGCCCGCACCGTCGCCGATGCGCACCTCGACGATCGACCCGCGCCGCTGCCGCATGGGGCGCTCGCGCACGTCGAGCACCTCCGCGACGATCGTCACGTTCTCGTCCACGGGCAGCGCCGCGAGGTTCGTGAGCTCGCCGCGGCGCGCGTAGCGACGCGGATAGTACGCGAGCAGGTCGGCGACCGTGACGAGGCCGAGGTTGCGCTCGAACGCGGACGCCGTGCGTCCGCCGAGCAGCGTGCTCAGCTTCGCGTCGAGCGGGGAGACCACGATCCGAGGCTACCGTCCGCCCCCGATCCCCCGACGACCGCCGCCGCTCCGACGGTCGTGCGCGTCCGCCCTCGTGGACGCCCGCCCTCACGGGCCCGCCGGGTGCGGCCGTCGTGCGCCTGCCGTCGTGTCCGGCCGGCGCTCAGAGCTCGAACGCGTATCCACGGTCCTGCCGCACCGAGCGGCCGATCTGGGCGACAAGCCGGTCGTCGTTGACCTCGAGCCCGCGGAGCTGGCGATGCACCTCGCGCTCGGCGCGCGCGAGGAACGCCTGCGCGACCGTCCGCTCCGCGCCGGAGATGGGCAGCCCGTCGCGCTCGAACACGGCGCTCGCGCGCGAGATGACCGCCGCCTGGGCGAGGATGCCGCCCGCGGCCTCCGAGAGACGCTTCTGCACGAGCTGCCGCTCCTGCACGCGCGAGCCGTGCCGGCGCAGGGCCGCCTCCGCGCGGTCGCGCAAGCGCACCGTCTGCTCGGAGAGCGACCGCACGGCGCGCGCGAAGACGGGCGAGGCGCCGTGCAGCCGGTCGGGGCGCAGGGCGCGCCCGATACGGCCCGAGACGTACGGCGCGAGCAGGCCGATCGAGTGGACGGGATCGGTGAGCTTGAGGCTCGCGACGTCCGGCAGGTCCTCGCTGAGCGCGCGCAGGCCGTTGAGGGCGACGAACGCGCGCAGCACATCGTTCGCGCCCTCGAAGATCGGGAAGATGCGGAAGTCCCGCAGCGCCTTCGCGAGCGGATGGTCGTCCATGTAGGCCGCGCCCCCGTGCAGCTGGAACGCGCGGTTGAGCGCATGCCACCCGACGTCGCTCGCCGAGACCTTCACGAGCGCCGACTCGAGCGAGAAGTCCGCCGTGCCGCGGTCCACGAGCCCCGTCGTGAGGTATGACGCCGACTCGATGCCGTAGATCTGCACGGCCATGTCGGCGAGCTTCTCCTCGACCATCTCGAAGTCGACGAGCGGGCGCCCGAACTGGCGCCGTCCGCTCGTGTGCTCGAGGGAGAGCTCGAGGAAGCGCTTCATGCCGCCCGCGATGCCCGTGCCCATCGACATGCGCCCGTTGTTGAGGGTGTTCATCGCGATGCGGAACCCGTCGCCGGGCTCGCCGAGGAGGTTCTCCCCGGGCACGCGCACGTCGCGGAAGCGCACGCGCTGCAGGCGGTTGGCCTTGAGGCCGAGGGTCTGAAAGCGCGGCCCCGTCTCGACGCCCGCCATGCCCTTCTCGACGACGAGCGCGACGTGGCCGAGGTCGCTGCGCGCGAACACCGTGAGCACGTCGCGGTCGCCGTTGCCGATCCAGCGCTTCTCCCCGTTGAGGACCCACGAGCCGTCGCTCTGCCGTTCGGCGCGCGTCTCGACGGCGTACGCGTCCGATCCCACGTTCGGCTCGGTGAGGGCGAACGCCGCGAGCTTGCGGCCCGCGGCGAGGTCCGGCAGCCAGCGCGCCTTCTGCTCGTCCGTGCCGTAGAGGTGGATGGGCTTCGTGCCGATCGACTGGTGCACGCCCATGACGACCGTGAGGGTGCCGTCGACGCGGCCGAACTCCTCCATCACGCGGCAGTACCCGCTCTGGCTCAGGCCGAGGCCGCCGTACTCGGGCGCCACGTAGAGGCCGGTGAGGCCGCGCTCGCCGAGCTCGCGGACGACGTCGTCCCCGATCCATCCCTCGCGCTCGGCCCTGTCGGGGTCGTAGCCGTCGGCGAGGAACTCCCGCGCCGAGGCGACCGCCGCCTCGACGCGCGGACGCTCCTCCTCCGAGAGCATCGGGTAGGGCAGGACGATCTCGCTCGCGACCTGGCCGAGGAAGAGCGACTTGACGAAGGAGGGCTTGGGGGTACGGTCGACGGTGCTCACTCGGACATTGTGGAACGGGCACGAGGAACGCACCAGCGGCTTGTGCGGTGGCTCCACATGATGCTCGCCCATGCGGCCCTGGCCCGTGCGGCGCCCACAGGAGCGCGGCTCGGGCGGGCGCGGCGGGCGGGTCGCCCGACGAGCGGGCGGCTCGGTCGGGGCGGGCGGACACGGCGGGCGGCCACGGCGGCGGGTAGGCTCGGTGCGCGATGACACGCATCATCGCCGGGTTCGCCGGCTCGCTCTCGCTCGCAGTGCCCGCCGCCGGCACGCGCCCGACGAGCGATCGCGTGCGCGAGGCGATCTTCAGCGCCCTCGAGGCGCGCGGGGCGATCGCCGACGCGCGCGTGCTCGACCTCTACTCGGGCTCCGGCGCGCTCGGCCTCGAGGCGGCGTCGCGCGGCGCGCGCGCCGTGACCCTCGTCGACCGCGCGAACGCTGCCTCGCGCGCCGGCCGCCAGAACGCGGCGCTCGTACGCCGACGCGCGCCGCGCGGCGCCGAGCCGGAGATCGTCGTGAGCGCCCAGCCGGTGCAGTCGTTCCTCGGCGCCTCCGCGGGCCCGTGGGACCTCGTCTTCCTCGACCCGCCCTACGACCTGCCCGCCGCGGAGCTGCGGCACGTGCTCGAGGCGCTCGTGCCGCGACTCTCCGCGGACGCCGTCGTCGTGCTCGAGCGCAGCGCGCGCGACCGCGCCCCCGACTGGCCGGCGGGCATCCGGCTCGAACGGCGCAAGGACTACGGCGACACCGCGCTGTACTGGCTCGCACCGCACGAGGACGCGCCTCAGCCGCCGCGCCCGTCCCACGCCTCGTAGGGGTCCCATCCCCCCGAGCCCGGCACGCGCCGACCGTCGACGAGCACGCCCGCGCCGGCCGCGACGACGCCGACCGCGCGGAACGCCCCCGGCAGGCGCGCGTCCGGCGGAAACGTCGCGAGCAGCGCGTGGTCCTCGCCGCCCGCGAGCACGTCGCGCGCGCTCACGGCGCTGCCCTCCGTGCCGTCGAGGAGCGCCGCCGAGTCGAGCCGCACGGCGACGCCGCTCGCGTCGGCGAGCCGCGACGCGTCGAGCAGCACGCCGTCGCTCACGTCGAGCATCGCCGTCGCGCCCGCAAGCGCAGCGGCGACGCCGTCCGCGACGGGCGGACGCGGCCGCAGCTGCGCGTCGAGCTCGCGCGCGTGCCGCCTCCGCAGCGCGAGGCCCGCCGCACGGTCGGGAGCGCCCGCGGCGTCGACCCCGCGCGCGTAGAGCAGGCGGATGCCCGCCGCGGCGAAACCGAGGAGGCCGGAGACAGCGACGACGTCCCCCGCGCGCGCCCCCGATCGCAGCACGGGCGCGCGGTCGCCGGGATCGCCGAACGCCGTGACCGCGATCATGAGGGTGTCCGACACCGACAGGTCGCCGCCGACGACGCCGCAGCCGGGGGCGAGCGCCTCGCACCCGGCGGCGAGCCCGTCCGCGATGCCCTCGAGCACGGCGACGGGCGTCGCCGCGGGGGCGGCGAGGGCGACCACGAGCGCGGTCGGCGAGGCGCCCATCGCGGCGACGTCGGCGAGGTTGGAGGCGGCGGCCTTCCATCCGAGGTCCTCCGGCGTCGACCAGGCGAGACGGAAGTCCGGGCCGTGCACCATGAGGTCGGTCGTGACGACGTACCGCCCCGAGGGCGCCGCGAGCACCGCGGCGTCGTCCCCGGGTCCGACGAGCGCGGACGCGGCCGCGGGCAAGCGCGGCACGATGCGCGCGAGAGCGGCGCGCTCGCCCGCCGAGCCGAGCGTCCCGGCGTCCGCCATGCCTTCCACGGTAGCCTGACCCGGATGCTCCCGAGACCCCGTGCAGCGATCGCGCTCGTCCTCGCGCTCGGCATCGGGGTCGGCCTCAGCGGATGCACGCCCGCCGTCGACCTCGATCCGGCCCCGCACGCGACCGCCCCCGCGTGCGCCGCCGTCGTTGTCGCGCTGCCCGCCGAGGTGGACGGGCAGGCGATCCGGCAGACCGACGCGCAGGCGACGGGGGCGTGGGGGGACCCCGCGTCCGTCATCCTCCACTGCGGCGTGCCCGTGCCGGGTCCGAGCGACCTGCCGTGCATCACGACACCGGGCGACGATCCGGCGGACCCGAAGGGCACCGTCTACTGGATCGAGGACGACAGCAAGGGCCACACCTACGTCTTCACGACCTACGGCCGCGACCCCGCCGTGCAGGTCGCCCTCGACGACACGAAGGTCTCCGGCAGCTCGGTGCTGAGCGACCTGCAGCCCGCCGTGAGCACGCTCCCCCTCAACGGTCGGCGCTGCATATCCGTCTCCGACGTCGACGGCGGAAGCGGCTCGGCCGGCGCATCCCCGGCGCCCGCGCCCCCCGCCACGCCGACGCCCGTCCGGTCGGGCACGCCGACGCCCGTCCGGTCGGACACGGGCACGTCTCCCCGGCCGGGCACGGGCACGTCCCCCCGGCCGGGCACGGGCACGTCCACGCCCGCTGCGACCCCGCGCCGCTGAGCCCGCGCCCGCCCCTCTCACCCCGCGCGCCCCTTCCTCCCGCTCCCGCTCCTGCTCCCGAAAACGAAGGAGAACGGGGCGGATGGACGTCGCGAAAGCCCGCTCACGCGCGCTCTGGGCGCCGTTCTCCTTCGTTTTCTGCGCCGCCGACACCGACGCGACGAATCTCCCCCGCCAGCGCAACCGGCCCACGCCAAAACGAAGGAGAACGGAGCCTACACGGACCGCGAAAGCCCGTTCACGGAGGTTCCGCCCGCCGTGCGCCTTCGTTTTCGGTGCCCCCACACCGAACCGAGGGACCTCGCCCCGCCCACGCAACGGGCTCCTGCTCCCGAAAACGAAGGAGAACGGAGCGGATGGACACCGCGAAAGCCCGTTCACGCTCCCCTGGCCGCCGTTCTCCTTCGTTTTCGGGATGGTGGGGTGGGGGGATGGTGGGGTGGGCGGGTGGGGAGGCGGGAGAGCGCGGGGTCAGCGGGGGGTGTCGAGTCCGAGGGCGATGAGCTCGTCGAGCAGCTCGGGATAGCTCAGGCCGCTCGCGAGCCAGCACCGCGGGAACATCGAGATCGGTGTGAAGCCCGGCATCGTGTTGATCTCGTTCACGACGAACTCGCCGCCGTCGAAGAACACGTCGACGCGCGCGAGGCCCGCCCCGCCGATCGCCTCGAACGCGCGCACCGCGAGCCGCTGGAGCATGGCGAGCTCGGTCTCCTCGATGGGCGCGGGGCACACGAGCTCGACGCCGGGAGCGTCGAGGTACTTCGCGTCGAAATCGTAGAAGCCGCGACCGCGCACGACGATCTCCCCGGGCAGGCTCACGCGCGGCTCGCCCCCATCGCGTCCGCCGAGCACGGCGACCTCGAGCTCGCGCCCGGGCATCGCGCGCTCGACGAGCACGCGGTGGTCCTCGGCGAACGCCGCGTCGAGCGCTGCGTCGAGCGCGTCCCAGTCCTCGACCTTGCTCACGCCCACACTCGACCCGGCGCGCGCGGGCTTGACGAACACGGGCAGCCCGAGGGCCCGTACGCGCGCACGCCACAGCGACGGATCGCGCGCGAGCCGCCCACGCGTGAGGGTCACCCACGGCGCCACGTCGATGCCCGCCCCCTCGAGCACGGTCTTCGTGTAGTGCTTGTCCATCCCGAGCGCGGAGGCGAGGACGCCGTTGCCGACGTAGGGCAGCCCGAGCAGCTCGAGCAGGCCCTGGATGGTGCCGTCCTCCCCGAACGGCCCGTGCAGGATCGGGAAGACGACGTCGACCACCCCGAGCGACTCCTCGCCGCCGTCGGGCCGCGCGAGCCGCAGCTCGCGGGAGGACGCCGACTCCGGGAACCGCACGCGCGTGCCGTTGTCCTCGACCTCGGGCAGCTCCGCGCGCAGCGCGAAGCGCTCCGGGTCGTCGGGCTGCAGGGTGAAGGCACCGTCGCGCGTGATGCCGATCGGCACGACCTCATAGCGGCTCCGATCGAGCGCCCCGAGCACCCCGCCCGCCGTCGCGCAGCTGATGGAGTGCTCGCTCGACCGCCCTCCGAAGAGCACCGCGACTCGGATCATGCTTCCCTTCCGCATGCGGGACTCACTCGCCGTGCGGCTCCTCGCCGTCCGTCGTCAGGTGCGGCGCGATGTCCCTCGGGGCAAGCGTACCGGCGAGCACCTCGGCGACCTGGCCGACGATGGGCATGTCGATGCCCTTCGACGCGGCGAGCTCGAGCACGGGGGCGACGGAGGCGAGGCCCTCGGCCGTCTGGCTCATCATCCCGACCACCTCGGCGTAGCCGTGCCCCTCGCCGAGCAGGCGCCCTGCCGTGTTGTTGCGCGAGAGGGGCGACTCGCACGTCGCGATGAGGTCGCCGAGTCCCGCGAGGCCCGCGAGCGTCTCCGGCCGCGCGCCGAACGCGACGGCGAAGTCGGTCATCTCCACGAGGCCGCGCGTGATGATCGACGCCTTCGTGTTCTCCCCGTAGCCCACGCCGTCGACGATCCCGATCGCGACCGCGATGAGGTTCTTGAGCACCCCGCCGAACTCCGTGCCGACGACGTCGCCGCCGACGAAGAAGCGCAGGTAGCGCGTCGTCGCGAGGCGCGCGATCGTCGTCGCGGTCTCCAGGTCGCTGCTGGCGACGACGGACGCCGTCGGCTGCTCGAGCGCGATCTCGAGCGCGAGGTTCGGCCCCGAGACGACGGCGACGCGCGCGGGATCGAGATCGAGCTCGTGCTCGATGACCTCGCTCATGCGCAGACCCGTTGCGCTCTCGACGCCCTTCATGAGGGAGACGACGCGCGCCTCCGGATCGAGCAGGGGCCCGATCGCGACGAGGTTCTCGCGCAGCGACTGGCTCGGCACGGACACGAAGACGGCTTCCGCGCCCTCGAGCACGGCGGCGAGGTCCCCCGAGGCGACGATGCCGGCGGGCAGCGCGACGCCCGGCAGGTACTCGTCGTTGCGGTGCTCGCGGGTGATGCGCGCGGCGAGGTCGGGGCGGCGCGCCCACAGCGCGACCGAGCATCCCGCATCCGCGAGCACCTTCGCGAACGTCGTGCCCCAGCTGCCGGCGCCGAGCACGGCGACGCGACCGGGCACGACGCTCAAAAGCGACCGATCTCGGACTGCCGGTGCTTCGCGGGATCCCATCGCTCGGGCGGGGCCTTCTCACCGCGCAGGTCCTCGAGGAGCGCCGTGATCGCGTCCATGACGCGGCTCGTCGCCGCCGCGAGGCTCGCGGAGTCGAGTGGCTTGCCGCGGAAGTCGGAGAGGTCGACCGGGTCGCCGACCTTGATGAGCACCTTCTTGCGCGGGAAGAGGCTGATGCTGCGCGCGTAGCGCCCCATGATCTTCTGCGCGCCCCAGTGCGCGAGCGGGATGACGGGGACGCCCGCCTCGAGCGCGATGCGCACGGCCCCCGTCTTGCCGCGCATAGGCCACATGTCGGGGTCACGCGTGAGCGACCCCTCCGGGTAGACGATGACCGCGAGGTTGCGCTCGGCGAGGTGCGCCGCGGCGGCGACGGGCTCCCCGCGCTGCACGCCGACGCGGTCGACGGGGATCTGCCCCGACGCCCGCAGCGCGGCGCCGACGATGGGGGCCTTGAACAGGGGCGCCTTCGCGAGGAAGCGCGGGAGGCGTCCGAGGTGCCACATCGCGTAGCCGACGACGAAGGGGTCGAACTCGGTGTAGTGGTTCGCGGCGAGCACGAACGCGCCCGTCTTGGGCAGCTTGTGGCCGTCGATGATGACGTACTTGCCGATCAGGTGCAGGATCGGCACGACCGCCGACCCCATGATGCGCCAGACGGCGGTCTTCTTCTCGGAGGCGCGTTCGAGCGCGTCGGAGCGTGCCACCGCCTACTCAGCCCTCGACGTCGAAGTCGGCCCCGAGCATCTGCAGCTTGTCGATGAAGTGCTCGTAGCCCCGGGAGATGATCCCGACGTTGCTGATCGTCGACTCGCCGTCGGCGGCGAGCGCCGCGATGAGGTGGCTGAAGCCCCCGCGCAGGTCCGGCACGTGCACGTCGGCGCCGTGCAGGGGCGTCGGCCCGGTGATGACGGCCGCCTGCTCGAGCGGACGCCGCGGCACGCGCCGCGTTATCGACTCGATGCCCTGCTTGTGCACGACGATGTCGGCGCCCATCTCGATGAGCGCCTCCGTGAACCCGAAGCGGTTCTCGTACACCGTCTCGTGCACGACCGAGGTGCCCTCCGCCTGCGTGAGCGCGACGACGAGCGGCTGCTGCCAGTCCGTCATGAACCCCGGGTGCACGTCCGTCTCGACGACGACGGGCTTGAGCGGCGTGCCCGGGTGGTAGAAGCGGATGCCGTCCTCCTCGACGTCGAAGGCGCCGCCCACCTTGCGGAAGACGTTGAGGAAGGTCATGAGCTCCTGCTGCTTGGCGCCCTTGACCATGATGTCGCCGCGCGTCGCGAGCGCGGCGGACGCCCAGCTCGCCGCCTCGTTGCGGTCGAAGATCGCACGGTGCGTGTAGCCGCGGAGGCTGTCGACGCCCTCGATGAGGATGACGCGATTGGGCTCGACAGAGATGATCGCGCCCATCTTCTGCAGCACGGCGATGAGGTCCATGATCTCGGGCTCGATCGCCGCGTTCTTGAGCTCGGTCACGCCGCGCGCCCGCACGCCCGAGAGCAGCACCTGCTCGGTCGCCCCGACGCTCGGGTAGGGCAGCTCGATGTTCGCGCCCCTGAGCCCGTGCGGCGCCGTGAGGTGGATGCCCTCGTATCCCTTGTCGACCGTCGCGCCCATGAAGCGCAGCGCGTCGAGGTGGAAGTTGATCGGGCGATCGCCGATGCGGCATCCGCCGAGGTCGGGGATGAACGCCTCGCCGAGCTGGTGCAGGAGCGGGCCGCAGAACAGGATCGGGATGCGGCTCGAGCCGGCGAACGCGTCGATCTCGGCGAAGTGGGCGCTCTTGACGTTACGGGGGTCGAGGAGCAGCTCGCCCGGCTCGGGCGAGGTCACGCTCACTCCGTGCACCTCGAGGAGGTTGCGGACGACCTCGACGTCGCTGATGTCGGGCACGTCGCGCAGGAGGCTCTCCGTCTCCCCGAGCAGGGAGGCGACCATGGCCTTCGTGACGAGGTTCTTCGCTCCGCGCACGGACACCTCGCCGCGCAGCGGCTTGCCGCCGCGGATCACGATCTTGTCGGACTTGAGGCCGACCCGCTCGCCCGCCTTCTGGGCATCCTTGAGGAGTGGGTTCACTGGCTCACCTTCGCTGGCTCTCTCACCGGGAGCGTAACCGGCCGCCAGCTCTCCCGGCGGGATTCGAAGTGGGTGATCCGCGCTTCGTCGCGCAGCGTGAGGGCGATGTCGTCGAGGCCTTCCATGAGGCGCCACTTAGTGTATGCATCGATCTCGAACGGCACGGACAGCGCGCCGACCGTCGCGGTCTGTTCCGGCAGATTCACGGTTATCGCGACGCCGGGCTCGGCCTCGAGCGCACCCCACAGCCGTTCGACGTCCTGCTCGGACACGACGCCCGTGAGCAGTCCCTGCTTGCCGGCGTTGCCGCGGAAGATGTCGCCGAAGCGAGGGCTCAACACGACGCGGAACCCGTAGTCGCGCAGCGCCCACACGGCGTGCTCGCGACTCGAGCCGATGCCGAAGTCGGTTCCCGCGACGAGCACGCTCGCGCCCTCGTACTCGGGCCGGTTGAGCACGAACTCGGGATCCTGCCGCCAGTTGACGAAGAGCGCGTCCTCATACCCGGTCTTCGACACGCGCTTGAGGTAGACGGCCGGGATGATCTGGTCGGTGTCGACGTTGGATCGCCGGAACGGCACTCCCACGCCCGTGACGGTCTCGAACCTCTCCATCAGTTGCCCCCTTCGCTCGCCAGCCCCGCCGTCGCCGGCTCCTGCTCGAGATCCCACGGGCTCGAGAGCGTGCCGCGCACGGCCGTCGCCGCCGCGACGAGCGGCGAGACGAGGTGCGTGCGTCCGCCCTTGCCCTGCCTGCCCTCGAAGTTGCG
>JAATFA010000107.1 GCA_015655445.1 Actinomycetales bacterium
CGAGCGACGGCGTCCACGACGCGCAGCCCGCCGCCTGCACGCCGATCACGCGCACGTCCGGTCGCAGCGCCTTGACGGCGACCGCGATGCCCGAGAGCAGGCCGCCGCCGCCGAGCGGCACGACGATCGTGTCGGCCTCCGGCGCCTGCTCGAGCATCTCGAGCGCGATCGTGCCCTGGCCGGCGATGATCGCCTCGTCGTCGAACCGCGGCACCAGTACGCGGCCGTCCGGGTCGGAGCGTGCGGCCGCGTAGCTCTCCTCGAACGTCTCGCCGCGCAGCACCACCTCGGCGCCGTAGTCCGCAGTCGCGACCTGCTTCGCGAGCGGCGCGTCGACCGGCATGTACACGCGCGAGGAGACGCCGAGCGCCGTCGCCGCGAGCGCGACGCCCTGCGCGTGATTGCCCGCGGACGCGGCGACGACGCCGCGCGCCTTCTCCTCCTCGGTCAGGCGCGCGATGCGGTTGAACGCGCCGCGGATCTTGTAGGAGCCGGTGCGCTGGAGGTTCTCGCACTTGAGGTAGACGGGCGAGCCGAGCACGTCGGCGAGGAAGCGCGAGGTCTCCATGGGCGTCGTGCGCGCGACGCTCGAGACGAGCACACGCGCGCGCTCGATCTCCTCGAGCGCTGGGCCGGCGAGGACCGATTCAGGCACGGGATGTCACGTCCTTCTCCCGGGGATGCGGTCTCTGCCGCCATGCGCCCGAGGCGATGTAGCTGATGATGACGTTCAGCGTAGCGACGAACGGGACCGCGAAGAGCGTGCCGGGAATGCCGGCGACGTAGCCGCCGCCCGCGACCGAGAGGACGACCGCGAGCGGGTGGACCCGCACGGCCGTGCCCATGACGAGCGGCTGGAGCACGTGCCCCTCCACCTGCTGCACGAGCAGCACGACGCCGAGCACGAGCACGGCGGCGAGGGGGCCGTTGAAGATGAGCGCGACGAGCACGGCGAGCGCGCCCGTGACGACCGCGCCGACGACGGGCACGAACGAGCCCAGGAAGACGGCGACCGCGATCGGCACGACGAGCGGGAACCCGCCGAAGAACAGGCCGACGACCCACGAGCCGAGCCCGATGCCGACGGCGTCGACGAACGCGACGAAGATCTGCACCTTCACGAACGTCGTGAGCGTGAGCCACCCGGCCTCGCCCGCGCCGTTGACGGCAGGGCGCGCGCGGCGCGGGAAGAGGCGCACGACCCAGTTCCAGATCCCGCGCCCGTCGATGAGGATGAAGAGCGTCGCGAAGAGCGTGAGCAGGAGGCCCGTGAGCACGTGCGCGGCGTTCGAGCCGACGGAGAGGGCTCCGCTGAAGAGCACGCCCGTGTTGTTCTGCAGGGCGTCCGTCGCCTGCTTCAGGTAGCCGTTGATGTCGCGCTCGGTGAGGTGCAGGGGCGAGTCGAGCAGGAACTGGCGGAGCGCCTCGTAGCGCTCGACGGAGCGGTCGCGCAGCGACGGGAATCCGTCGCGCACTTGTGACACGACGAGGAACACGAGCCCCGTCACGATCGCGAGCAGCCCCACCTCGGCGAGGGCCACGGAGAGCCACTTGGGCCAGTGGTGCCGCTGCAGCCATCGCGCGAACGGCACGAGGAGCGCGGCGAGGAGCACCGCGACGAGGAAGGGCACGACGATGTCGCGCAGCTGCGCGATGAGGAAGACGAAGGCGCCGAGAGCTCCGCCCACGACGAGGAGGCGCCAGGACCACGCGGCCGCCAGGCGCATCCCGATGGGTATCGACTCGTCCACGCTCCCGAGCGTGCTGTACCGTTCCCCCGCGCCCGCCGCCTCGCGGCCCCTGCGCGCCCGCCTGCCGAATGCCATCCCGTCAGTGTAGGCAGCAGGGGCCGCCGCGGCCCAGACTCGGCGCGCGGATGCCCGGCCTCCCCCCAGTCGCCGCCACCCGCTCCGTCCCCGACTCAGCCCCGCGCCGGCCGCGGCGACACGCTCACCGCGCGCCCTCCGAAGCGTACGTGCACGCGCTCCCCCGCCGCGGGGCGCCGGCTCGTCTCGTGCTGCACCGACAGGAGCGTGTCGTCGGGCAGCCGCACGAGCGTGCGGCGCACTGAGCCGAGGAAGCTCGAGGAGACGACCGTCGCGGGCACGCCGGAGTCGGCGAAGAGCACGTCCTCCGGGCGCACGAACGCGATCACGGGTCCGTCCTGCACCTCCTCGCGCAGGAGCGGGAGCTCCGCCCCGTGCACGAGGACGCGGCCGGCGCGCACCTCGCCCTCGACGCGATTGCTGAGCCCGACGAAGTCGGCGACGAAGGGTGTCGCGGGCGTGCTGTAGAGCTCCTCGGGCGCGCCGACCTGCTCGATCGCGCCCGCGTGCATGACCGCGACGCGATCGGCGACCGCGAGCGCCTCCTCCTGGTCATGGGTCACGAAGAGCGTCGTGATGCCGAGCTCGATCTGGATGCGGCGGATCTCCTCCCGCAGCTGCACGCGCACCTTCGCGTCGAGGGCCGAGAGCGGCTCGTCGAGCAGGAGCACGCGCGGACGCGTCACGAGCGCGCGGGCGAGGGCGACGCGCTGCTGCTGGCCACCGGAGAGCTCGTGCGCGTAGCGCGCCCCGAGCGAGCCGAGCCCGACCATCTCGAGCGCCTCACGCGCGCGGCGGGCGCGGCTCGCCGCGTCCACCCTGCGCATCTCGAGGCCGAACTGCACGTTCTGCACGGCCGTGAGGTGCGGGAAGAGCGAGTACGACTGGAACACCATCCCGATGTCGCGCTTGTTGACGGGCACCGCGGTGACGTCCGCGCCGTCGATGCGGATGCGGCCGCCATCGATGCGCTCGAGGCCCGCGAGGCTGCGCAGCACGGTCGTCTTGCCGCAGCCGGAGGGGCCGAGGAGGGCGACGAACTCGCCGGGACGCATCGTGAGGCTCACGCCCGCGAGCGCGCGATGGCCCCCGTACTCCTTGACGACGTCGACGAGCTCGACGGCCGCGCCCTCGCTCACGAGCGAGCGCGGCGGCTGCGCGGGCGATTCGATGGCCATGGGTCCTCCGGGGCTCGGGTCAGGCGCGCCGCCGGACGGCGCCGAGCCGGCCGATGACGAGCAGCAGGACGAAGCCGAACACGAGCGCGAGCAGCGCGAAGATGACGGCGACGTACGGGTCGGTGTGCTGGATGAGCACGAGGGCGGTCTGGAAGGTGGTGCGGGAGAGGAACGTCGCGATCGTGAACTCGCCGAGCACGACCGCGATCGTGATGAAGCACGACGCGAGGATGCCGCGGCGCAGGTTCGGGACGAGCACGCGCACCATGACCGTGCCCCATCCCGCGCCGAGGGATCGGGCCGCCTCGCTGAGCATGGCGACGTCGAGGCCCTGCAGGTTCACGGCGATCGGCCGGTAGGCGTAGGGCAGCACGATGATGCCGATCGCGAAGGCGAGGCTCCACGCGTCCGAGCCGACGAGGCGCGCGATGACCGAGTAGACGGGGAGGAAGCCGACGCCGATGACGACCGTGGGGATCGTGATCGGGAGGATGCACACGAACTCGAGCGCGCGCCGCAGCGCCGGGTATCGCAGCTCGACGAGGATCATGGTCGGCAGGAGCACGAGCAGCACGATGAGCACCGTGATCGCGCAGATCGCGAGCGAGTTGAGCGTGCCCTGGAAGAGCCCGTCGTAGGCGTACTCCTGCGCGGGGTCGAGCACGGCCGCGTAGTGCTGGAGCGTGTAGCTGCCCGTGCGCCCCTGGCGCAGCGAGAACTCGACCATCGCCGCGATCGGCACGAGGAAGAAGACGCCCGCGAGCACGAGGACGATCGTGCTCGTCGCGCGCGACGGCGCGGCCCCCACGCGCGGCGTGCGGCCGAGCGCGCGGCGCGCGACCGCCTCCGGGCGCCCGACCGCGCGCAGCGGCGTCGTCGACTCCTCGGACGTCCCGCTCGCGCGCACGTCCTCCACCCCAGCGCTCATCGCTGCCACCTCGCGGCCCGGCGCTGCAGGAGCCCGTAGGCGGCCATGAGCACGACCATGACGACGACCATGCCGAGCGCGAGCACGCCCGCGAGGTTGTCGGCGCCGAGCACCGTCTCGCTGCTGAGCGAGCTGAAGATCCGCAGCGGCACGATGCCGCCCTGGTCGATGAGCGCGGCCGCAGTCGCGAACGAGGAGAAGGCGTTCGCGAACAGGAGGATGGCGCATCCGAAGAACGCGGGCGCGAGGATGGGCATCGCGATGCGCCGCCAGTAGGTCGCGCGCGTCGCGCCGAGCGTCGCTGCCGCCTCCGCCCATGCCTGCCTCAGGCCCTCCATCGCGGGCATGAAGCTGAGCACCATGAGCGGCACCTGGAAGTACAGGTAGACGGGGATGAGGCCCGCGACCGTGTAGAGGGACGGGCCGCCGAGCCCGCCGAGGCTCTCGATGCCGGTGAGCTGCGCGACGAGGACCGTCACGAGCCCCTGGCTGCCGATCGTCGCGATCCACGCGAAGGCGAGCATGACCCCGCCGAACTGCGCGAGCACGCTGCTGCCCGCGTCGACGACGCTGCGCAGGAGCCCGTCGGGCCGTGCGCGCAGGAGCGCGTAGCAGATGGTCGCCCCGAAGACCGCGCCGAGCACGGCCGTGACCGCCGAGAGCCAGAACGAGTCGAGGAAGTCCTTGAGGACGATCGGGTTGCCGAACGCGGCGAGGTTCGCGAGCGTGAACGCGCCGTCGCGCGTGAAGAACCCGCTGCCCACCGCGAGCGCGGCGGGCAGGAGCAGGAAGAGCACGACGTAGACCGAGAACGGGGCGAGCCCGAGCCAGCCGAGGTCGGGACGACGCCGGGACGGTTCCGTCCCGGCGTCGCGCGCGCCGCGGGCTCGCGCCGTGCGAGCTGCGAGGGTCATGCGGTCTCCGTTCCCGCGCCCGGCCTCAGCCGACCGCCGCCGCCCACTTCTGGCTCAGGAGCTGTCCGGCCTTCGCGGCCTGGTCGCTCGTGAGCTGCACGAAGTCCTTCGGCGCGTCCCCGACCTTGGCGAGCACGGACGAGTCGACCGTGCCGTTCTTCTTCATCGCCTCGAGCGTCGCGGGGTACGCTCCCGCGGCGAGGTACAGGTTCTGCACCTCGGGGCTGTAGATCCACTCCTCCCACAGCCGCGCGGCGGCCGGGTGCGGCGCGTCGACGTTGATGGCCTGGTTGTAGTAGCTGCCGAGCGCGGGCGATCCCGTCGGGATGACCGTCGTGTAGTTCGGGTTGCCCGCGCTGCTGCCGGCGCCCCACGCGAGGTTGTTGTAGCTCCACTGGATGACGACGGGGGTCTCGCCCGACGCGACGGTCGCCTGCGTCGGCAGGGTCGCCAGGAAGTTGCCGGCCTGCTTGAGCTTCTGGAAGAAGTCGATGCCTGGCTGGATGTCGTCGGCGCTGCCGCCGTTCTGCAGCGCCGCGAGGTAGACGGCGCTCGCCGCCTCGTTCGCCTGCGTCGGGTCGCCCTTGATCGCGACCTTGCCCTTGAACTCGGGCTTGAGCAGGTCGGCGAAGGTCTTCGGCGGCGTCGTGATGACGCTCGAGTCGTATCCGATCGACATGAGGCCCGTGTAGTCGTAGTACCAGACGCCGTCCGGGTCCTTGAAGTCGTCCGGGATGTCCTTCCAGTTCTGCACCTTGTACTTGGCGAGCAGGTCGAGGTTCTCGTCCATGACGGCCGTGCCGAGGTCGAAGACGTCGGGCGCCGTCGACTGGCCCTTCTGCGAGCGCGCGGCGGCGACCTCGTCGGCGCTCGACCCGTCGGGGTTCGCCGAGTTGATGTGGATCTTGGGGTATTTCTTCTCGAAGCCCTGGATGATCTTGCCGTAGTTGGCCCACGACGGCGGGAGCGTGATGACGTTGAGCTGCCCCTCAGCGTTCGCCGCGGCGACGAGGCCGTCCATGCCGCCGAAGTCGTCGGCGCTCGTGGCCGTGAGCGCGTCGGCGTGGGAGATCGCCGACGCCGACGGTGTCGTGCCGGACGCGGACGACGAGCACGCCGCGAGCGCGACGGCGGACACCGCGAGGAGTGCGGCGCCGGCAAGGTGACGCTTGTTCATCAACTATCCCTTTCCCGGGTGGCGCCCGCGGTCGCCCTCGCAAGGAGGAGGACTGTCGGATACCGGGGTCGACCCGTGCAGCAGCGTGAGCCCGCGCGGTTACCGTTCGACGACGTGCGCATGAACGGACGGAGAAGTCCTCGCGCACATTCGGGGCGGGCGCGGCCGCCGGACGGGGTCGTGCTGCCGAGTCCGTGCCCGCGGGGACGTCGCGCCCGCCCTGACCGAGCCGCGTGCTCGGCGGGCCCGATCAGGCGAGGGCGGCGATCGTGCGCTCGCCGAGCCCGAGCGCGATCGTCATGCCGACGCCGGAGGTGACGACCGCGACCGTCACGCCCGGCGCCGCCTCCTCGACGAGGAACGGGCGCACGGGGCTCGAGGCGTAGACGCCCTGCCAGCGCTGCCGCACGCGCAGCCGCGGCACGCCGAGCACGCCCGCGACCGCCTCGAGCAGGACGCTGCTCGTGCGCTCGTCGAGGAACGCGTCGACCGTGCGCGCATGCCGGTGGCTGTCGCCCACGATGAGCGTGCCGTCGGGGCGCTGCGTGAACATGACGTTCGCGACGATCTCGAGCAGCTCCGGGTGCAGGGCCGCGACCTCCTCCCGCAGTCCCGCCGCGGCCGGGGTCTGCGCGAACGCGGGATAGCGCAGCATCGAGGTGCCGGTGAGCACGGCGGGGCCGAGCGCGAGTCCGTCGGGGGCGTCGACGAGCGCCATCTGGAGCGCGCAGCGCTCGACGCGCCACGCGTCGGCGAGCTCCGGGAAGAGGTGGTCGAGGTCGGCGCCCACGCACACGATCGTCCGCTGCGCGCGGTGCTCGCCGCGGGTCGTGCGCACGACGCCGTCCTCGGCGCCCAGGAAGCCCGTGCGCCAGTGGAACCGCACGCCGGGCTGCTCCGCGAGCCACGCCGCGAGCGCGGCGACGGCCTCCCTCGGATCCACGCGCACGTCGTCGCGCAGGAGGGCGGCGGCGGTCAGATCGGGCACGGCAGAGGGGCCGAGGTGACGACGGGCCTCCTCGGCGCCGATCATGCGCACCTGGCCCGGCTCGCGCGCGGCCGCGAGCTCCTCGAGCACGTCGCGCTCCCGCGCGGTGCGCGCGACCGCGAGCGCGCCCGACTCGATCGCGACGAAGCCGGCCCGCTCCGCGTACCGCAGCCAGCGCTCGCGCGCGCGGAGCGCGAGCTCGAGCAGCTCCCCCGTCTGGGCGGTCACGCACGCGTGGCCGAAGTTGCGCACCGAGGCGCCCACGGCCCGCTCGTCGCGGTCGATCACGGTGACCGTGAGGCCGCGCTCGTGCGCCGCGAGGGCGTGGGCGAGGCCGACGACGCCCGCTCCGACGACGAGCACGTCGCACGATCGATCCGGGGAGGCGCGCATCGCGACCACTCTCGCCCGTGCACGCCGCGGGCGGCAACGACGGCACCGTCTCGTCGCCGGATGTTCACCCACGCGTTTCCTCGCCCGGGAAGGATCGTCGCGTGATCGATCTCGTCGCCCTCGACATGGCCGGAACCACGATCGACGACGGCGGGGCCGTCTACGTCGCCCTCCGCGCCGCGGTCGAGGAGGCGGGGGCGAGCGTCGCGCCGGACGATCTGCAGGCGTGGATGGGCACGGAGAAGACCGAGGCGGTGCGCGCGCTCCTCTCCCTCGGCGGCGCCGAGGCGAGCGCCGCCACGGTCGAGCACGCCCACCGGCGATTCCGCGCGATCCTCGAGGGGCTGTACCGCGAGCGGCCGCCCGGCCCCGTCGCGGGGGTGGAGGAGGCACTTCGCGCGCTCCGGGCGCGCGGCGTGCGCATCGCCCTCACGACGGGCTTCGACGACGACGTCGCGATGCCGCTGCTCGAGTCCCTCGGCTGGTCGGTGGGAGGGCTGCTGGACGCGGTCGTGACGACCTCGCACGTCGCGGCGGGACGCCCCGCGCCCTACCTCATCCATCACGCGATGGAGCGCACGGGCGTTGTCGACGTGCGCCGCGTGCTCGCCGCGGGCGACACCCTCGTCGACCTCGCGGCCGCGCGCAACGCGGGCGTCGTCGCGGTCGGAGTGGCCACAGGCGCGCTCGGCCGGGGGGAGCTCGAGGCGGCGCCGCACGACCACGTGCTCGAGAGCGTCGCGGAGCTGCCCGCGCTCAGCGGACTGCTCTGAGGCCGCCGGGCGCGCCGACCCCTCCGAGCCGGCCCGCGTGAGCCAGCCGTCAGCCTCCTCCTCTCTCCCCGCCGGTCACTTCACCGCTCGCCGTGTCGGCGGCCCCGGCTAGAGTCGCGACGATGGTCGACACGTTCTCGCCCGCCGCGGCACGCCGCATCGCGCTCGCTGCCCAGGGGTTCGGCCGGCCGCGTCCCGCGGTGGTCACGACGCGCCGGCTCGCCGCGCTCGTCGAGCGCCTCGGCCTGCTCCAGCTCGACTCGGTGAACGTGTTCGAGCGCAGCCATTACCTGCCCGTGCTCGCTCGCCTCGGCCCCTATGACCGCACGCTCCTCGACCGCCTCGTGTTCGCCCCACGCGGGCCCTACGTCGAGTACCTCGCGCACGTCGCCTCGATCATCCCCGTCTCGACCCTCCCGCTGTGGCGCTGGAGGATGCGCGAGATGCGCGCCCGCGCGGAGTCGCACGACTGGGTGCGCGCCCACCGCCCGCTGCTCGCATGGCTCCTCGACGAGCTGCGCGCCGAGGGGCCGCGACCGGCGAGCGCGATCGAGCACGAGGGGAGCAGCGCGCGCCGCGGCACGTGGTGGGAGTGGAGCGATGCCAAGCGCGGCCTCGAGCACCTCTTCTCGTGGGGCGAGGTGACGACTGCGGGCCGCACGCGCTTCGAGCGCGTCTACGCGCTCCCCGAGCACGTGCTGCCCGCCGACGTGCTCGAGGCGGAGGTCGCGCGCGAGGACGCGATCCGCGTGCTCGTCGCGCGCGCCGCGCGCGCCCTCGGCATCGGCACGCTCGGCGACGTGGCCGACTACTACCGCCTGCCCGTCGCCGCGACCAAGGCCGCGCTGCTCGACCTCGTCGACGCGGGCGAGGTGCTCCCCGTGAGCGTGCGCGGCTGGGAGAGGCGCGCCTACCTGCACCGGGACGCGCATGTGCCGCGCCGCATGGAGGCGGCCGCGCTGCTCTCGCCCTTCGACCCCGTCGTGTGGGAGCGCGATCGCGCGCTGCGCATGTTCGGCTTCTCGTACCGCATCGAGATCTACACGCCCGCGCCGCGCCGCGTGTACGGCTACTACTCGCTGCCCGTCCTCGTCGGCGACGAGCTCGTGGGCCGCGTCGACCTCAAGAGCGACCGCCGCGATCGCGTGCTGCGCGTGCAGTCCGCGTGGCGCGAGGAGGGCCGCGCCGACGCGATCGCCGAGCGCATCGTGCCCCTGCTCGACGAGGCGCGCGCGTGGCAGGGCCTCGAGACGATCGAGGTCGCCGGTCGCGGAGACCTCGCGGACGCGATCGCCGCCGCCCTCCGCGACCTCAGAAGCGGGTCGAGTTCTCCATGAGCCGCTTGATGCGGTCCGGGATCGGCGGATGCGTCGAGAACAGGCGCTCGAGCGCACCCGGCCGCGAGGGGTTCGCGATCCACAGGTGCGCCATGCTGTTGTTCTGGCGGCGCATCGGCCGTCCGTACTCCTGCAGCTTCGCGAGCGCTCGCGCGAGCCCGTCCGGGTTGCGCGTCGTGAGCGCTCCCGTCGCGTCGGCAAGGTACTCGCGCTGACGCGACACGGCCGCCTGCACGACGGCCGCGACGAGGGGTGCGACCACGAGCGCCGCGATCCCGAGGATGAGGACGATCGGGTTGCCGCCGCCCCCGCCACCGCCGTTGTTGTTGTTGGAGTTGCGGTTGCCGCCCGAGAGTCCCGCGAAGAACGTCATCCGCAGCAGGACGTCGGCGATGAGGCCGACCGCGACGACGAGGCCGAACACGAGCGTCGACACGCGGATGTCGTAGTTCTTGACGTGGCCGAGCTCGTGCGCCATGACGCCCTCGAGCTCCGAGTCGTCCATGATGTCGAGCAGCCCGGTCGTCGCGGCGACCATCGCATGCCGGGGGTCGCGGCCGGTCGCGAAGGCGTTGGGCGCGGGGTCGGCGACGATGAAGACGCGCGGCATCGGCAGTCCGTCGGTGATCGCGAGGTTCTCGACGATGCGCCACAGCCGCGGGTTGTCGGCCTTCGTGATCTCCTGCGCGCCGCTCATCGCGATCGCCTGCGATCCGGCGGCGAAGTACTGGATGAGCGCGTACAGGAGCGCACCGACGACCGTGCCGATGAAGATCGACCAGGTGCCGTGGCCCCACAGGTAGTTGGCGACGAGGCCGAGCACGCCGATGATGACGACGAACAGCACCATGATGAGCACGGTGTTGCGCTTGTTGGCGGCGATCGCGGAATACATGGCGGCCTAGGGGACGGGGATCGGAGAAGCCTCGGGCGGCGCGCTGCGGGGTCGAGAGCGGCCGGTCAGAACTGCACGCGCGGCGGCTCGGCGATCGCCGCGGGCTCCGCGACCTCGAAGAACTCGCGCTCGCTGAAGCCGAGCCGGCGGGCGAAGAGGGTGTTGGGGAACACCTTGATCTTCGTGTTCAGGTCGCGCACGCCGCCGTTGTAGAAGCGCCGCGCGGCCTGGATCTTGTCCTCCGTGTCGACGAGCTCGGCCTGCAGCTGCAGGAAGTTCTGGTTGGCCTGCAGCTGCGGGTACGCCTCGGCGACCGCGAAGATGCTCTTGAGGGCCTGCTGCATGTGGTTCTCGGCCGCGGACGCCTCGGCGGGTCCCGAGGCGGACAGGGTCTCCGCGCGCGCGCGCGTGACGTTCTCGAAGACGCCCTTCTCATGAGCGGCGTAGCCCTTGACCGACTCGATGAGGTTGGGGATGAGGTCGGCCCGGCGCTTGAGCTGCACGGTGATGTCGCTCCACGCCTCGTCGACGCGCACCCCGAGGGTGACGAGCGAGTTGTACGTCGCCCACAGGTAGATGCCGACGATCAGCGCGATGAGCACGATCA
>JAATFA010000174.1 GCA_015655445.1 Actinomycetales bacterium
ACCGCACGGCCGCGCTCGTATGCCTCCTGCCGACGCGCGCGACGACGCGGCACACGACGTAGATGAGGAAGGAGATCGTCGTCACATAGGGGCTGATGGGCACCGAGCCGCCGAGCGCGAGGAGGATGCCGCCGACGGTCGACGCGAGAGCGAACGCCATGCTCAGCACGGGCACGAGCACGGGCGAGGAGGAGACGCGCAGGGCCGCGGCCGCGGGCGTCACGAGCAGCGAGAGCACGAGAAGCGCTCCCACGATCTGCACGGAGACCGCGACCGTGAGCCCGAGCAGGAGCATGAACACGATCGAGAGGGCGCGCGTGGGGATCCCGCGCGCGGCCGCCACCTCCGCGTCCACGCTCGCGAACAGAAGCGGGCGCCAGACGATCACGAGGCCGATGACGACGATCGCGCAGATCGTGACGAGCGCGCCCACCTGGGGGTTGTCGATCGCGACGATCTGTCCCGTGAGCAGGCCGAACTTGTTGGCCGACCGGCCCGGGTAGAGCGCGAGGCACAGGATGCCGAGCCCGAGCCCGAACGGCATGAGCACCGCGGTCACCGAGTTCCGGTCGCGCGCGCGGGAGCCGAGGGCGCCGATGAGCAGGGCCGCGAGGAGGGACCCGATGACGGACCCCGGCACGACCCCGATCCCGAAGAGGAGGCCCGCCGAGGCACCCGCGAAGGAGAGCTCGCTGATGCCGTGCACGGCGAACGGCATGTCCCGCGCCATGACGAAGACGCCGATGAGTCCGCCCACGATCCCGAGTGCGGCGCCCGCGATGATGCTGTTGTGGAGCAGCGCCAGCAGGTCGCCGTAGTCGGTGAAGTTGAAGATCTGGCTCCACCAGTCCGCGCTCGAGGCGGTCGCGGTCACGACTCCGCCCCGCTCGCGTCGGGATGGTGGGCGCTGTCGGGCGCGCCGACGACGACGACGCGGCCGCCGGCGTGGATGACGTCGACGGGCGCGCCGTAGAGGGCGCTGAGCACCTCGGAGCGGAGCACCTCGTCGGGCGTGCCCACGAGGAACCGCCCGTTGGCGAGGTAGAGCACGCGGTCGACCATGTCCAGCACGGGGTTGATGTCGTGCGTCACGAACAGCACGCCGAGCTCGCGCTCGCGCCGGCTCTCGTCCACGAGCTCGCTGATGATCCGCTGGTGGGCGAGGTCGAGGGAGAGCAGCGGCTCGTCGCACAGGAGGAGCCGCGGGTCGCCCGCGAGCGCTTGCGCGACGCGCAGACGCTGCTGCTCGCCCCCCGACAGCCTCCCGAGCGGAGCCCCTGCCGTCGCCTCGCCGTGCACGCTCGCGATGAGCGCGTCGACCGTCGCGCGGCGCGTGCGGCTCGGCAGGAGCCCCCATCGGTGGCCGTCGACGCCGAGCGAGATGAGGTCCTTGCCGCGCAAGGGCACCGACTCGTCGGCGAGGCGCTGCTGGGGCACGTAGCCGATGCGCCGGTTGCCGCCCCGGATCGGCTGCCCGAGGAAACGCGCGGAGCCGGTGCGCAGCGGGATCTGCCCGAGGATGACCTTGAGCAGGCTCGACTTGCCCGAGCCGTTGGCGCCGAGCACGGCGACGAACTCGCCGGCCTCGACCTCGAGGTCGAGGCCCTGCCACAGCACGCGCTGCCCGAACGCGAGGCTCGCCCCCTCGAGCCGGAGCACGACCTCGCGGGTGCGGGGTCGTGCTCCGGTCGAGCGTACGGATGTCGCGCTCACGAAGCGAGCGCGGTCGCGATCGCGTCGAGGTTGTCGGTCATCCAGGTCACGTAGTCCTTCCCCTTCGGCAGGGTCTCGGTGACGGGAACGACGGCGATGCCGTTCTGCTTGGCGGCGTCGAGCACGGCCTGGGTCTGCGGGCCGGTCGTCTGCTCGTTGTAGGCGAGCAGCTTCACCTCGTGGTCACTGTACAGCGCGAGCGTCTGCTGCAGCACGGTGGGCGCCACGTCAGTGTCGTTCTCGATCGCCTCGCTGAAGTCCTCGGGCGTCTTGTTGTCGAGACCGATCGCGTCGAGCATGTAGAGCGGCACAGGCTCCGTGATCGAGACCCCGTCGCCCGCGTAGCTCGACTTGAGGTCCGCCTCCTTCTGCTCGAGCGCGTCGATCTTGCCCTTGAGCTGGTCGGCGTTGCTGCTGAAGTCGTCGGCATCCTTCGCGTCGATCTTCGCGTAGGCGTCCTCGATCTTGTCGATGACCTTCTCGACGGTCGGGAAGTCATACCACACGTGCTCGTTCAGCTCGTCGCCGCCGCTGGCCTTCTTGCCGGAGATGTCGACGGCGTTGAGCGTGACGGCGGACGTGTTCTTGGCGGCCTTGAGCATCGTGTCCATGAAGTCGTCGTACCCGCCGCCGTTCTCGATCACGATCGCGGCGCGCGAGAGGGAGAGCTGGTTCTGCGCGTCGGCCTCGTACTCGTGCGGATCCTTGTCGGGATCGTCGATGATCGAGGTCACCTTCACGTGGTCGCCTCCGATGGTCGAGGCGATGTCTCCCCACACGTTCGTCGAGGCGACGACGGCGATGGGACCGCTCGCGGAGGGCGACGACGACGAGCTCGGCGAGCTCGAGCAGCCTGCGAGGGCGAGGGTGGCAGCAGCGAGCACGGCGGGGAGGGCGATGGCTGTGCGGTTCATAGGGACCAATCCAGTGTTCGGGATCGCCGGCGACTGACCGGCAGCCCTCAACTTAGTCTGGAATGATAACGGTTATCAAATGCGGGCGGACGTCATCACCGCCGTCGTCGCGCGCCCTCCCTGCTCGACCTGCGCGACGACGCGCGCGACCTACTCGACGACGCGCGCGACCGTGACGACGATCGTCGGGTCGACCACACCGTGACGACGCAAGTGGGCGGCGATCGCATCGTGCACGGCGCGGCACGTCTGCGCCGCCGAGGCCTGCTCGACCCCGATCGTCGCCGTGACGGTCACCGACCCGTCCCTCTCGTCGAGGAGCACGAGTCGATCCGGAGCCCCCTGCAGAGCGCGAGTCCCCGACGCCACGATGCGCGAGAGGAGGGGGTCCGAGCGGTAGAGCGTGCCGACGCCGGGAGTCCCTCGCACGACCTCGTCGAGAGGGGCGGCGGCATCGGCATGCGGCGCGGTCGTCATGATCGGTCCTCCTCGCTGCCGGGCAGCTCGTGGATGTCGTGGATGGTCACGTCCACCGCGACGATCCTCAGGTCGGTGTGCCTCGCGAGCCGGCGCACGATCGCCGTGCGCAGGCGCTCGGAGACCGCGGGGATGTTCTCCCCCCACAGCACGCTCGCGTCCACCGAGACGCTCACCGGCTACCCCGGCACCGTCACGTCGCCGCGCAGGCGGCAGCGGCCGACGATGATCCCGTCGACGTCGGCCTCGGCGGCGCGGATGACGCCGCGCACCGCGCCCTCCGTGATCGCGAGGTCCGCGCTCGGCGAAGGGCTCTCGAGGGGGATGCGGCGGCCGGAGCGCGCCTCGAGCGTGATCGTGTCGAGGATGCGCGCGACCCAGCTCGCCTCCGGCGCTGACGCGGCCTCGGCATCCGCTTCGAGCAGAGGACCAGAGAGCGAGCGCAGGCGCTCCATCGCCTCGAGCGCGATCTGGCAGCCGGGGGACGCCTCGATCGAGGGATCGACGGGAGTGCGTCCGGCGTCGAGGTAGGCGCTGAGCTCCTCGACGGTGTGCCCGTCGAGATCGTCCGGCTCGACCCCGAGGCCACGCAACTCCGAGCCCAGATCGTCGTCGCGCGTCATCGCCATGCCCCCATTCGCACGATGAGATATTTCCGCGCCCGCGCCAGCAGGCCGCGAACAGTCGACGGGGAGAGACCGAGCTCGCTCGCGATCTCCTCGTAACTGTACCCGGCGACCTCACGCAGCACCCAGCATTGGCGCTGGCCATCCGGCAGCTCGTCGAGCGCGGCGGACAGGTCCTCGACCTGGGAGCGCGTCTCCGCGACGTGGGCGGGCGCCATGACCTCCGGCGCCGGCTGGTCATGATCGTCGATGTCGAGGTGGGGCCGCCGCGCGCGCACCCGGTCGATGGCCTTGTGACTCACGATGCGCATGAGCCAGCCCTTCACGGCCGCCGGGTTCTCGAGCTCCGGCAGCTGCTGCCATGCGGTCACGAAGGCGTCCTGCACGACGTCGTCCACCTCCATGCTCGACCCGAGGATGCGGTGCGCATAGCCGCGCATGAGCCCGCCGTACCTCAGCACGAGCACGCGGAACGCCTCGGTGTCGCCGTCGGCAGATCGACCGGCGAGTGTCCGGTCGTCAGCGGCATCCAGGCGCCTGTCGCGATATTCACTTGCCATGACGATCGCCCCCCTAGTGCGGCCCGCCCTCGTCCTCGAGAGCGGCATCTGCGGCGGCCGTCGCACGACCGCCGCAGCCACACCTCCATCATGCGCGCTGCGCGTGGGGGACGCGAGGATCTCTGTCACCCATCTCAGCCTGCGCGTCGACGACCGAAGATCAGTCCGTAGACGAGCAGGACGATGAAGGCTCCGCCGATGGCCAGAAGCCACGTCGTGAGCGAGAAGAACGACGTCAGGTCGACGTCGAAGAGGAGCCCGCCGATCCAGCCGCCGAGCATGGCGCCGAGGACGCCGAGGAGGAGGGTGAGGAACCAGCCCATCGCCTGCTTGCCGGGGATGAGCAGTCGCGCGATGGCCCCGGCGATGAGGCCGAGGAGGAGAAAACCGAAAAAGCCCATGATGGTCTCCGTTCGTGATGGATGGGAAGCGGATGTCGTGTGGCCGTGGCCGTCGGGGCGCCCCGTCCCCCCGCTCTCGCGAGGGGCGGAGCGCCCCGGAGGCGACGCGCGGCGAGCTACTTCGTGAAGGCGTCCTTGACGTCCTCGGCAGCCTTCTTGGCCTGCGCCTTGGCCTGGTCGGCCTTGCCGTCGGCCTCGAGCCGCTCGTTGCCGGTGACCTTGCCCGCGGTCTCCTTGACCTTGCCGGTCACCTTCTCAGCCGCGTTCTTGATCTTGTCGTCAGCGCCCATGATGAGCTCCTTTCCTTCCTTCTTCGTCCTTCTTCCGGGTCCTGCGGCACGCGGGTCGTGTGAACCACGTCGCGCCGCAGACGTGTGCGGTCCGCCGTCGCCGAGGCATCAGCCCAGGCGACGCCGAGCCGAGCGCGTGGCCTGCTTGGCGGCCTTCGCGACATTCCTCGCGAGCTCCTTGCGAGACCTGCGGGCATGCGGGTCGTTCCACAGCCGCTCGAGCTGGTGCCGCAGGTCCTCGTAGTTCTTGCCGCGCGCCTTGACCGACTGGGCGCCGAGGACGTAGGCGGCGACCACGACGACGGCCACCAGGAGGATGTTCTTGCGCATCGCTTGCTTCCACCTCTTCTTTCGTGTGTGGGTGTCCGTGCTGGGTCACACGGTGCGTGCGGGCCTCGCGAGCGCGGTTCGCACGCCGGAGGTGAGGTGCGCGAAGACCGGCACGCGCTGGCCGAGCAGCGCATCCCATTCCGCGAGCGCACGCTCGAGCTCGGGCACGACGCGCGCGGGCTCGATGCCCCGACGCGGTGTCACGGTGACCTTGAGCGTGGGACGTCCCTTGACGCGATACGCGCTCACGCTCACGCTCGTGACGAGTCGCGACCGCGCGAACGCGCGCCGCAGCACGTCGTCCGCGATCGCGACGTCGACCGTGAGCGCCCCCTCCGCGGCGGCGGTCGACAGCGCGAGCCGTTCGACCACGAATCGGACGTGCCCGCGGCCCTGCCGAGCGATGAGCACCACGAGCGCGGCGATGAGGATCGCCGCCGCGACGGGGATCGCGAGCAGCAGCCAGGACACGTGGGAGAGCCCCGCGAACGCCAGGCTCACGGTGCGCGCGCGCCCGATCGTGTCCTGGATCGAGGGCGCGGCCTGCCGCCACATCGTGTCCCACCCGGGCAGCACGGCGACCGCGACCGCGGCGAGGCCGATCGCGAGCAGGATCGCTCCGACGAGGATCAGGAAGATCCGGTTGATCACGCGATTGGTGCTGTTCACGATCCCACCACCCCGTTCTCGGCCACGTGCACCCGAGGGGCGCGCGTGAGCCCGTACGCGTCGGCGTTCTGCGCGACCGCATCCGCGACCGCCTTCGTGTCGAGCGACGTCCCGCTCGTGGGCACGAGACGCACGGCGACTCGGCGCCGCCCGACGATCACCTTCGCCTGCCCCGGCGCGACCCCCGCGACGGAGGCGGCGCGGGCGGCGAGCGCGTTGGCGATGACCTTGTCGTCGACGACGATCGCGGACCGATCCGACGCGAGCCGCCGCCGCGCCTTCCGCCCCGGCGTGACGCCGAGCAGGATCACGATGAGGCCTAGCAGCGCCGTGACGACGCCGCCGACGAGCACCCCGGGCCGCAGCGCAGATCGGAACCGCGCGAGCTCGGAGAAACCCGCTTGCACGGCCGTCGCCGTGGCCGGATGCACGACGAGGTACACGCACGCGGCACCCACGGCCGCGAAGAGCAGGATGAGGCACACAGCGACGGTGATCGCCGCCCCCGCCCGCGAGGAGTGCGTCTCCCGTCGCAAGACGCGTCGATGGACGCTTCGCTCCGAGCTCATCGCACCCTCCGTTCCTCGGCGTGCCGAACACCGGAGAAGCGCACGTCGACGCGTCCGACCGACCTGCCCGTCAGGGCGTCGAGGCGGGAGGCGACCGTCTCGACGAGGGCGGCGGCCCGCTCCACGAGCGTCCCGCGCGCCCCCGTCGACGCCTCGAGCGCGACGGGCGTCGTCACCCGCACCGTGAGCACTCCGCGCGCGTCGGCGAGCTCAGCCCGTACCGCGCTCGCGGGGACTCCCGCGACCTCCGCCGCGACCGCCTCGGCGATCCGGCGGATGGCCACCGGCCGGATCGTCGTGCGTCCCGGATACGGCATCACCCCCGTGACCGCCTCTGCGCTCATGACGAGGAACGCTTCCCGCGGAAGGCGTCGGTGAGGGTGTGCACGTCGAGCTTTCCGTCCATGATGCGGCCGACGCCGGCGCCGATGGCCATCGCCACGAGCACGAGGACGAACGCCCAGAACCCGAGCGCTATCCACGTCAGCGCGAGGACGGCGCCGACACCCATCCCGACGACGGTCCTGCTCACTGGACTCGCGCTCCCTGGCCCTCATCGGAGTTGTCGTCCGAGGGGATGTGCACGTCGTTGACCGTGACGTTGACCTCGGTGACCTCCATGCCGACGAGATCGCTCATGGCCTTGTACACGGCGGCGCGCACGTCGCCGGCGACCTTCTGCAGCGAGACCGGGTACTCGGCGACGATCGTCACGTCGACTGCGACCTGGGTCTCGCCCACCTCGACGCTCACGCCCTGCGAGAGGTCGGTGCTGTTGAGGGCGTCGCGGATGGCGCCGATCGCGCGCGCTGCGCCGCCGCCGAGCGCGTACACGCCCGGCACCTCGCGCGCGGCGATGCCCGCGATCTTCGCGACGACGCCGTCCTCGATCGTCGTCTTGCCCGCCTCCGTGCCGGCCGAGCCCGCGCTCCGGCCCGCGATCGTGGTGCTGTTCTTTCCGGACACACCCGACGAGACGTTCGACATGAGAGACTCCTTCGCTTCGATGAACCGCGCGATGTCGCTCGTGCGGGTCGCCCTGTGCGGCGACACCCCTATGTCGCGTCCGGGCGGGAGAACGTCACAAATCCGTGCGGCGGATCCGGGGGAGATCGCTCGACCCGCGCGACGTGGGACGCGTTTGTGACATTCGCGGCTCGTCGTCCGACGTATTCGATGTGCGCATCCTGCGCCGATCGAACGGAGGTCGTCATGACGACGATGATCGCCTGCCCATCGTGCGGACTCCCCGCCCAGGTCCGGCAGGACCCGGGCAACACCTCGTGGTCGTGCCGGGTGTGCGGGACGCGCGGCACGGACGTGCCCATCGCCATCGCCGTCGCGGAGCACGACAGCGCGCACGACAGCCCCTCCGACGCGCCCCCCGCGCGCCCGTGGCCGCTCCCGGACGCGCCGTCCGGCGCACGATCCTGATGCCTGCTCGCACGTCTTCTGTTTCTGCGGCGGAGAGCGTAATGTCTCCTGCCACGAGCACCGGCGAAGGGGGGTGACCAGATGGCTCTCGGAGATGACATCAAGAAGGCCGCCGACGATCTCAAGGACAAGGTCCACGACGTGGTCGAGGACGCGAAGGACAAGATCAACGACAAGGCCGACGATGTGAAAGACAAGGCCGACGACCTGAAGGACAAGACCAACTAGGCCGTCACGGAAACGCCCCGCGGCTTACCGCCCACCCCAGGGTGACGGGCCCGGGGCGTTTCCCCTGCCCGCGGATGGCGCCCGCAGCACGGTCGTTTCGTCACCGACGATCCGGCCATCTATCGCACCAATACGGTGGACAGGATGTTTGTGCGCCGACTGCGCTCGACATCCGCAACGTTGGTGCGCGCGGGCAGACTGTGCACGTTCAGGACGGCGAAACGACGTATTCATGCTCCCGCCCGCCGAACGGAAGCGCAAGCGCTGCAACAGGGTGCCCCTGGAGGGACTCGAACCCCCAACCGTTTCCTTAGGACGGAACTGCTCTTCCATTGAGCTACAGAGGCTGGCGCAATCGAGTGTAGCGGGAGCCCGCAAGAACGGCACGAGCAGCGGCGCAGGGCAAGGCGCGCGCGGCGACCCGGACGCAGGGCGGACGGCGAGCCGGAACGGCAGATCGGCGACGACCCGCACGCGGGGCGGCGACGACCCGAAACGGCGGACCGGGCCGACCGGGCGGGCCCGACCACAGGCACTCGCCGACTACGGGCACTCGCCGTCGCGCAGCGCCGCCCGGCCGCGTCCCGGCCGCCCGGCCGCGTCGCGGCGGGGCGCGGCGCGGCGCCCTGCGCCGACGCCGCCACTCGGCGCCATCGATCCCGATCGCAGCCCGCGCCCTCGCCCCCGCGCTCGGAGCCGCAGCCCGAGCGCGGCCTACGCGTGCGCCGCCGCGTACGCCTCGCGCACCTCGCTCGCGATGCGTCCGCGGTCACCGACCTTGAAGCCGTTGGCCTGGGCCCACTCGCGGATCGCCTGAAGCTCACCGGGATCGCCGCCGCGGGATCGCACCGCGACGCGTGTCGACTGGCCCCGTCCTCCGCTGCGACCACCCGCGGGCCGGGCCTTCTCGATGAACGGCGCGAGTGCGCTCTGCAGCTTATCGATATTCGCGTTCGACAGATCGATCTCGTAGCTGCGCCCGTCGAAAGCGAAAGGCACGGTGCGGCCCTCGCCTTCCGGAATGACGTCGCCGTCGAGATCGTCCACGAATTGCACGGTGACTTTCTTCATGCCTCAAAACTAGCGCGCTTTTCGGCGACGAGCGAAAACCGACGGGCTATACAGGCGAGTATCACCCCGATAATCGCCCGCAGCCGAGGTGAAATGAGAATTCCGTGCGGCAATCGGATGATGCGGACGCAGCGGAATTCTCGAGCGGGTCAGGCACGCACGCTGCGCAGGCCGGCGAGCTGCGCGGCGGCCCGCTCGAGCACGTCGACCCTCTTGCAGAACGCGAAGCGGACGAGCGAGCGATAGGCGTCGCGGTTCTCCTCGTGCACGAAGGCCGTGAGCGGAACGCCGACGACCCCCGCGAGCTCGGGCAGGCGGCGGCAGAAGGCCTCCGCGTCGTCGAAGCCGAGCGGGGCGGCATCCGCGATGACGAAGTAGGCGCCCTGAGGACGCGAGACGGCGAAGCCCGCCTCGAGAAGGCCGGTGGAGAGCACGTCACGCCTCGCCCGCAGCCCGGCGGCGGCGCCCGCGAAATACTCGTCCGGCAGGCGGAGGCCCGCCGCGATGGCCGGCTGGAACGGCGCCGAGCTCACGTAGGTGAGGAACTGCTTGACCGCGAGCACGGCCTGCACGAGCACGGGCGGCGCGACGAGCCACCCGACCTTCCATCCCGTCGTGCTGAACGTCTTGCCGCCGCTGGAGATCGTGATGGTCCGCTCGCGCGCTCCCGGGAGAGTTGCGACGGGCACGTGCTCGACGCCGAACACGAGATGCTCGTACACCTCGTCCGTCACGATGATCGCGTCATGCTCGTGCGCGAGCT
>JAATFA010000050.1 GCA_015655445.1 Actinomycetales bacterium
AGCACCACGTTGTTGCGGTTCTTGTCGAGCTCGAGGATCTTCGCCTCGATCTCCTGGCCCAGGTACGGCGTGAGATCGCGCACGCGCCGGAGCTCGATGAGCGAGGCGGGCAGGAAGCCACGCAGGCCGATGTCGACGATGAGACCGCCCTTGACGACCTCGATCACCTGGCCGGTGACGACGCCGTCGGACTCCTTGATCTTCTCGACGTCCCCCCACGCACGCTCGTACTGCGCGCGCTTCTTGGAGAGGATGAGGCGCCCCTCCTTGTCCTCCTTCTGGAGGACGAGCGCCTCGACGGTGTCGCCGACGCTCACGACTTCGGAGGGGTCGACGTCGTGCTTGATGGAGAGCTCGCGGGAGGGGATGACGCCCTCGGTCTTGTAGCCCACGTCGAGGAGGACCTCGTCGCGGTCGATCTTCACGACGGTGCCCTCGATGAGGTCTCCGTCATTGAAGAACTTGAGAGTCTTCTCGACCGCTGCAAGGAAGTCGTCGGCGGATCCGATGTCGTTGATCGCGATCTGCTTCGTCTTCTTGTCGGTCGTTGCGATGGTCATGTAGTGGGTGCTCCGGTACGGACATGGTCGGGCCACGGGACGGATCCGGGGATTGTTGTCGCCGTGGCAGGCGGATAGAGGCGTCGCACGTGCGACGTTCAAGCTTAGCGGCGTGCATCGCCGCCGGGCAACAGGAAGAACGTCGCGGAAGGGCGCGCTATTCCCCGGACGCGGCGTCCCGCGAGCCGCCCTCCCCCGAGCGCTCCCGCCCAGCGCTCCCGCCCTCAACAGAGCGCAACACGATTTGACCGGAGCGGTCGCGTCGCGGCTTCATGGTCGTGCCGGCGCGCGCCGGCGCGTGAGCCAGCGGCGGCGTCCTCGGCCCGCCCGGCGCCGCCGAGGGGCGGCGGCCGCGACGAAGGAAAGAGGAGCTGCGAGTGTCCGAGCGCATCCGGAACCTGCAGGAGGAGCGGCGCGTCTTCCTGCCCGACCCCGCGTTCGCGGCGACCGCGAACGTCGGCCCCGCGGAGGAGACGCGCCTGCGGGCGCTCGACTCTCTCGACTTCTGGGAGGAGCAGGCGGGCCGCCTCGACTGGTCCCGCCGCTGGGACGAGGTGCTCCGCTGGGAGCCCGCGCGCCCGGACGGCGAGGGCGGGCTGACCGTGCCGCGCGCCGAGTGGTTCGCGGGCGGCCGGCTCAACGTCGCCGTCAACTGCGTCGACCGCCACGTCGCCGCCGGCCGCGGCGGGAAGGTCGCCCTGCACTTCGAGGGCGAGCCCGGCGACCGCCGCACGATCACCTACGCCGAGCTGCAGCGGCAGGTCGCGAAGGCCGCGAACGCGCTCACCGCGCTCGGCGTGCGCGCGGGGGATCGCGTCGTCGTGTACCTGCCGGTCATCCCCGAGACGATCGTCGTGACGCTCGCGATCGCGCGCATCGGTGCCGTGCACTCGCTCGTGTTCGGCGGCTTCTCGAGCGAGGCGCTCGCCTTCCGCGTGCGCGACACGCGCGCGAAGCTCCTCGTCACGAGCGATGGCCAGTTCCGCCGCGGCGCGGCCGTGCAGGTCAAGCGCAACGCCGACCTCGCCGTCGAGGGGGTCCCCTCGGTCGAGCACGTGCTCGTCGTGCGGCGCACGGGCGAGCTCACGCCCGACGTGCCGTGGACGCCGGGACGCGACGTGTGGTGGCACGACGTCGTCGACCCGGCCCCCGACGTGCACGAGGCGCAGGACTTCGACGCCGAGCATCCCCTCTTCATCATCTACACGTCGGGCACGACGGGGCGGCCGAAGGGCCTCGTGCACACGACCGGAGGCTATCTCGTGCACACGTCGTGGTCGCACTGGGCCGTCTTCGACGCGAAGGAGAGCGACGTGCACTGGTGCACGGCCGACCTCGCCTGGGTGACCGCGCACAGCTACGAGATCTACGGGCCGCTCTCCAACGGCGTGACGCAGGTCATCTACGAGGGGACGCCGGACACCCCGCACCGCGCCCGGCATCTCGAGATCATCGAGCGCTACGGCGTCACCGTCTACTACACGGCGCCGACGCTCGTGCGGACGCTGCGCACGTGGTTCCCCGACGGGCTCCCGGACGAGTACGACCTGACGAGCCTGCGCCTGCTCGGCACGGTGGGCGAGGCGATCAACCCGGAGGCGTGGGTGTGGTTCCGGGAGCGCTTCGGGGCGGGTCGCGCGCCCATCGTCGACACGTGGTGGCAGTCGGAGACGGGCGCGGCCGTCATCGCGCCCCTGCCCGGGGTCACGCCCCTCAAGCCCGGGTCGGCGACCGTCGCGCTGCCGGGGCTCGAGGTGCGCGTCGTCGACGAGCGGGGTGAGGACGTGCCGCGCGGCACGGGCGGCCTGCTCGCGATCGCGCGCCCGTGGCCGGGCATGGCGCGCACGGTGTGGGGCGACCCCGAGCGGTACCGCGACTCCTACTGGGCGCGCTTCGCGGACCGGGGGCTGTTCGCGGCGGGTGACGGCGCCGTCGTCGACGAGGACGGGGACGTCTGGCTGCTCGGCCGCGTCGACGACGTCATCAACGTCTCCGGCCACCGGCTCTCCTCGATCGAGATCGAGTCCGCGCTCGTCGCCCATCCCCTCGTCGGCGAGGCCGCGGTCGTCGGCGGCGCGGACCCGACGACGGGCCAGGCGATCCGCGCGTTCGTCATCCCCGCGGGAGAGCCGGGCGAGGACTTCGCCGACGTCATGCGCGCGCACGTCGCGCGCCTCATCGGCCCCGTCGCGAAGCCGCGGCACGTGCACGTCGTGCCCGGCCTGCCGAAGACCCGCTCGGGCAAGATCATGCGGCGCCTGCTCGTCGACCTCGTCGATGGTCGTCCGCTCGGCGACACGACGTCGCTGCAGGACGAGAGCGTGCTCGAGCCGATCGCGCGCGTGGTGGGGGTCGAGGTCGAGCGGCGCTGAGCGCGCCGCTCGACCTCGACCCACGCGCCGGCGTGTCTGCCGTGCGCGCCCGTGATCACGGGCGCGCACGGCAGACACGCCGGCGCAAGCGCAGGGTCAGCCGAGGAGCGCGCGCTGGAGCGTGTCGAGCCCGACGCCGCCGATGTCGAGCGCGCGCTTGTGGAACGCCGTGATGTCGAACGCGGCCCCCTCGCGGCGCCGGAGCTCGTCGCGCACGCGCTCCCAGATCCGCTGGCCGACCTTGTAGGAGGGGGCCTGGCCAGGCCAGCCGAGGTAGCGGTTGACCTCGAAGCGCACGGACTCCTCGTCCATCGTCACGTTCGCGGAGAGGAACGGGAACGCGTCGTCGCCCGTCCACGGCTGCGTCGAGCCGGGCATCGGCTTCTCGAGGTGGACGCCGATGTCGAGCACGACGCGCGCGGCGCGCATGCGCTGCCCGTCGAGCATGCCGAGCCGGTCGGCCGGGTCGTCGAGGTAGCCGAGCTCCTCCATGAGCCGCTCCGCGTAGAGCGCCCAGCCCTCGGCGTGGCCCGACGTGCCCGCGTTGCGGCGCCACGTGTTGAGCTGCGCCTTGTTGTAGACGGCCATCCCGAGCTGCAGGTGGTGCCCCGGGACGCCCTCGTGGTACACGGTCGTGAGCTCGCGCCACGTCGCGAAGTCCGTCACGCCCTCGGGCACGCTCCACCACATCCGGCCCGCCCGCGCGAAGTCGTCGCTCGGGGGCGTGTAGTAGACGCCGCCCTCCTGGGTCGGGGCGATCATGCACTCGAGCCGCCGCACCTCGGCAGGGATGTCGAAGTGGGTGCGCGAGAGCTCCTCGACCGCGCGGTCGCTCGTCTCCTGCATCCAGCGTCGGAACGCGTCCGTGCCGTGCAGCCGGCGCGCGGGATCCCGGTCGAGGAACGCGACGGCCTCCGCGACTCCTCCGTCGGGCACGATGCGGCGCGCGACCGCCTCCTGCTCGGCGGTCATGCGCGCGAGCTCCTCGATCCCCCACTCGTAGGTCTCGTCGAGGTCGATCGTCGCGCCGAGGAAGTCCCGCGAGGCGAGCTCGTAGACCTCGCGCCCCACGGCGTCCTTCCCAGGCGCGACGGGGGCGAGCTCCTCGGCGAGGAAGGCGGAGAGGCGCGCATACGCCTGCGCCGCCTCGCGTGCGCCCTCCCGCAGATCGCGTTCGAGCGACTCCGGCAGCGGGTCCTCCCCCGCACGCGCGTCCTCGACGAGGTGCGCGAAGAACCCGTCCGGCGCCGCGTGCTTGTCGGCCTGCGCGCGCACCTCGCGCGCCTGGCGCACGGCAGGCACGGTGCCCGTGCGGATGCCCTCGCGCAGGGTCTCGAGGTATCCCTCCATCGCCGCGGGGAGGTTGTGCAGGCGCGTCGCGACGTGTCGCCAGTCGTCGACGGTCGCGGTCGGCACGAGGTCGAAGATCTCGCGCAGGCCCTGTGCGGGCGAGGCGATGACGTTGAGGTCGCGCTGCTCGAACCGGGCCTCGTGCTTGTCGATGCCGAGGCGCAGCTCGCGCTCGAGGTCCATGCGCGTGATCTCGTCGACCTCGTCCTGAGGCACCGACGCCTCGACCTTCGCGAGCGTCGCGCGCATCGCCGCGGCCGCACGCTCGGAGCCCTCGGGCGAGTAGTCCCCGTACTCGCCCTCGCGGCCGGGGCGACCGAGGAACACGCGGTACTCCGGGAAGAGGTCGAGCTGCGTGTCCATCCACTCCTCGGCGATCGCGTCGACCGGGGTGGGGGTGCGTGCGCTCGTCTGCTGGCTCATCCCTCGACCCTAGCCGCGGGCGGTGCTCAGTGGGCGGCGGCCTCCCAGTTCGGGCCCGTGCCCACCTGCACCTCGAGCGGCACGCGAAGGTCGGCGGCTCCGCGCATGCGCGAGGTCACGATCCCGGTGAGGGCGTCGAGCTCGCCCGGCGCGACCTCGAAGACGAGCTCGTCGTGCACCTGCAGCAGGAGGCGGGAGCGCAGCCCCTCGCTCCGCATGTCCGCGGCGATGCGGATCATCGCGATCTTGAGGATGTCGGCGGCGGAGCCCTGGATGGGCGCGTTGAGGGCCTGCCGCTCCGCGTTCTCGCGCAGCACGCGGTTCGTCGAGTTGAGGTCGGTGAACGGGCGTCGGCGACCGAAGATCGTCTCGGTGTATCCGTCGACGCGCGCCTGCTCGACGACGTTGCGCAGGTAGTCGCGCACGGCGCCGAATCGCGCGAAGTAGTCGGTCATGAGCTGGCGGGCCTCCGCGGTCTCGATGCGCAGCTGCTTGGAGAGGCCGAACGCGCTCAGCCCGTAGGCGAGCCCGTACGACATCGCCTTGACCTTCGTGCGCATGAGCGGCGAGACGTCGGAAGGGGCGACGCCGAAGATGCGCGCGCCGACGAATCGGTGCAGGTCCTCGCCCTCGTGGAAGGCCTGGATGAGCGCCTCGTCGCCGGAGAGGTGGGCCATGATGCGCATCTCGATCTGCGAGTAGTCGGCCGTGAGGAGCGTCTCGTAGCCCGCGGCCGCCTCGAACGCGGAGCGGATCTCGCGCCCCTCCTCGGCGCGTACGGGGATGTTCTGCAGGTTCGGGTCGTTCGAGGAGACGCGGCCGGTCGCCGTGCCGGTCTGGTCGTAGGTCGTGTGGATGCGGCCGTCGGGCCCGATGCTGCGCTCGAGCGTCTCGACGATCTGCTTGAGCTTGGTCGCGTCGCGGTGCTGGAGCAGGAGGGTGAGGAACGGGTGCGGCTCGGGCAGCGCGTCCTGCAGGTCCGCGAGCGCCTGCGCGTCGGTCGAGTAGCCCGTCTTCGTCGATCGCGTGCGCGGCATCCCGAGCTCCTCGAAGAGCACCTGCTGGAGCTGCTTGGGCGAGCCGAGGTTGACCTCGTGGCCGATGACCGCGTACGCCTGCTCGGCGAAGCCGTCGGCGGCGGCCGTGAGGCTCGCGTTGAGGCGCGCGAGCACGACGGGGTTGACCTGCACGCCGTCGAGCTCCATGCGGGCGAGCACGGGCACGAGCGGCAGCTCGATCTCGTCGAGGACCCGCCGCGATCCGGGCTCGAGCCGCTCCGCGAGGTACACGGCGACCCGGTGCGCGTACCACGCCTCCGTCGCCGGCCCGAGCTCCTCCGCCTCCGGCACGAGCTGGTTGGGGTCGGACTCGGGCAGTCGCTCGCCGAGACAGTCGTAGACCTGCGCGGCGAGGCCGCCGGGCTTCGTCGCGGGACGCAGGAGCCACGTCGCGATGTCCGTGTCGAAGGCGATGCCGGAGAGCTCGAGCCCCGTGCCCTCGAGCAGCTCGAGCTGGCGCTTGGACCCCTGCAGGTGCTTGGGCGCGTCGGAGGCGAGCCACGCCTCGAGCGCCGCGTAGTCGGGCCGGCCGGGGGCCCACGGCACGTGCACGGTGTCGTCCTGCGCGGCGAGGCCGAAGCCCGTCACGCGACCGCCCACGAACTCGACGCGCAGCCCGAGCGGCCGCGTGCCGTCCTTCGACGCGGTTGCGATCCACTTGGCGAGCTCCTCGTCGACGAGCGTGCGCACGGGCGGGATCGCGAGGCCGGGCGCCTCCTCCGCCGTGCCCTGCTCGAGGGCTCCGCCGTTCTCGGTCGCCGCGATCTTGAGCACGCGCTCGAGCAGGGCGCGGAACTGCAGGCGGTCGAACACCTGCCGCACCGCGGCGGCATCGATGGGGCGCCGTGCGAGGTCGGACGGGGAGACGGCGAGCGGCACGTCGGTCACGAGCCGGTTGAGCCGGCGGTTGCGGATCGCGCGATCGCGCTGCGTGCGCAGGTTCTCCCCCACGACGCCCTTGATCTCGTCGGCGTGCTCGAGGAGGGCGTCGAGGCTGCCGTACTGCGTGATCCACTTGACGGCCGTCTTCTCGCCGACCTTGTCGATGCCGACGAGGTTGTCGCTCGTCTCGCCCACGAGCGCGGCGATGTCGGGGTACTGGGCCGGCTCGACGCCGTAGCGCTCGATGACGGCGTCGCGGTCGTAGCGCTTGAGCTCGGAGACGCCGCGCGCGTTCGGGTAGAGCACGGTGATGTCGTCGGTCACGAGCTGGAGCGTGTCGCGGTCCCCCGAGACGACGGAGACGCGGAAGCCCTCGGCGGCGCCGCGCGTCGCGAGCGTCGCGAGGATGTCGTCCGCCTCGTAGTCCTCCTTGCTGATCGTCGGGATGTTCATGGCCTGCAGCGCCTCCTCGAGGAGCGGCACCTGGCCGACGAACTCGGGCGGCGTCTCGCCGCGCGTGCCCTTGTACTCCGCGTACTCGCGCGTGCGGAAGGAGTAGCGGGAGATGTCGAACGCGACGCCGAGGTGGGTGGGCTTCTCGTTCTGCAGCAGGAGGATGAGCATCGAGAGGAAGCCGTGGATCGCGTTGGTGTGCTGGCCGTCGCGGGTGACGAAGCTCTCCACGGGAAGGGCGTAGAACGCGCGGAACGCCAGGGAATGGCCGTCGATCAGCAGAAGGGTAGGCTTTGCGGTGTCCGACACCCCGCCAGCCTAGCCGCGGGCACCGACAGCGCTCGGGTCGAGCTCCTGCCCCGCGGGCGGCCGCATCGCGCCTGGAGATCCTGCATGACGATCCTGCCCGACGACCTCGATCCCGAGCTCTACGAGAGGATCGTCGCGACGGGCGGCGGCGCGCTCACGCGCAGGATGGGCATCGAGTTCCTCGAGCTCTCCGCCGAGCATTCCGTCGCGCGCATGCCCGTCGAGGGGAACACGCAGGTCATCGGGCTGCTGCACGGCGGCGCCCACGTCGTGCTCGGCGAGTCGCTCGGATCGATCTCGGCGGCCATCCACGCGGGACCCGGCCGGTACGCGGTCGGCATCGAGATCAACGCGACGCACAGCCGCTCCGTCACGGAGGGATGGGTCACCGGCACGTGCGACGCGCTCGCCCTCGGCCGCACGCTCGCGACGCACGAGATCGTCATGCGGGACGAGCGCGGGCGCCGGCTCTCGACCGTGCGCATGACCAACCTGCTGCGCGACGCGAGCGCGGATCGATAGGACCCGCCCGCGCCGCCCGCTACTTCTTGGGCGCGAGCTGCTCGATGATCGCCTGGGCGACGTCGTGCATCGTGAGGCGACGGTCCATCGACGCCTTCTGTATCCAGCGGAACGCCTCGGGCTCCGACAAGCCCATCTTCTCGTTGAGGAGCCCCTTGGCCCGGTCGACGAGCTTACGGGTCTCGAAGCGCTCGACCATGTCGGTCACTTCGGCCTCGAGGGC
>JAATFA010000117.1 GCA_015655445.1 Actinomycetales bacterium
AGCGTCGACGGGTAGTTGGCGAGGTCGATCGTGATGCGCGAGGCGCTCGCCTCGCCGCCGGACGAGGAGCCGGAGCCGGAGTCGGGCGACGTCGAGCCGAGCGAGCAGCCGGCGAGGGCGAGGAGCGCGGCGGCCGCCGCGGCGATGGCGGAGAGGGGACGCCCGAGGACGCGGCGCGAGGCTCCGCCGTGGGCAGCTTGCACTTTCATGGTCACTCATTCCGGACAAGCACCTGCCTGCTCCATGGGCCGGCGGGCGCGCGGGATCGATGGTCGTCGCCGCGCTCGGGTGGCCGGGTTCGCCGGCCTTCCGGCGCGCGTCGTGGTGCCGTGATCACGTCGGGAGGGGTGGTCCCGAGCACGTGCCCCTCACTATTTCATTTTTAATGTCAAATGAAGAAGCCGTTTACAAGCCTTTTACACGGGGGTTACACGGCCGACGCACGCGGCGGTGCGCGACCCCCTCAGCCGCCCAGCGCGAGCACGCCGCGCACGAGCGCCGCGGCGCTCCCGGCGGCGGCGAGGACGAGCACGAGCGGGCGGCCGACGGACGCGGGGACCCGCGGAGCGAGCACGTGGCCGCACGCGGCGCCGACGCCGAGTGCCGCGAGCAGGGCCGCCCACACGGTGAGCGGGGCGTGCGGCACGCCCTTCGTCGCGATCGAGAGCAGGTTCAGCACGAGCAGGAAGAGCTGGCCCGTCGCGACGAAGGTCTCCCGCGGCCACCGGTCGCTCAGAGCATGGGCCGCGAGCATGGGGCCGCCGACCCCGGCGGTCGCGTTCATGAAGCCGGAGAGGCCGCCGCCGACGACGGCGCCGACACGGCCGGGCAGCAGGCGCACGCGTCCGCTCGCCGCCGCGAGCAGCACCGCGAGGAGGGCGACGCCGCCGGCGACGACGAGCAGCACGGGCGTCGGCACGCGGCGCGTGACCCACGCTCCGAGGGGCACGGTGACGAGGGCGGGGACGATCATGAGCAGCGCCCGCGCCCACCAGATCCGCCGCCATGCGGTGACGAGCACGACGAGGCACAGGATCGCCGCGAGCGCGTTGCCGAGCAGCACGCCCTGCACGGGGCCCACGACGACGACGAGCAGGGGCGCCGCCACGAGGGCGAAGCCGAGCCCGGTCATGCGCTGGGTGAGCGCTCCGACGAACACGGCGGCGCACGGGAGGAGAGCGCTCGCGAGGGCCATGGGAGCCCGCCTTTCCACGGATCGAGACGCCGGCCGTGCGCGTGCGCGCCCGCCGACTCGAGGCGCGGCGTGCACGCGTGTGCGCGCGTCCGCGCCGGCTCGTGCCGCGCGAGCGCCTCGACGCCGCCAATGTACGGCACGCGCGGCGGCGCGGACGAGCCGCGTGGTGCCTGCGCAGCCTCGTGCGGGAGGCCGCCGCTGCGGGAGGTCGCCGCGTGGATAGACTGTGCGCCCGTGACCCGCGCCCTGCTGCTGTCGAACTCCGCGAACCACGACTCGGGGCTCTTCGAGCACGCCCGCGACGCCGTCGCCGCGTTCGTCGAAGGGGTGCGCGAGGTGCTCTTCGTCCCGTGGGCCCTCGCGGACCACGAGGAGTATGCCGCGCGCGTCGGGGCGGCCCTCGGCGCGCTCGGGCCGCGCGTGCGCAGCCTGCACGCCCTCGCCGAGCCCGCCGCGGCGATCCGGGACGCGGAGGCGCTCTACGTCGGCGGCGGCAACACCTTCCGCCTCGTCCGGACCCTGCACCGGCTCGCGCTGCTCGACCCGATCCGGGCGGCGGTCGCGCGCGGCACGCGCTACAGCGGGGCGAGCGCGGGGAGCCTCATCGCCTCGCCGACCATGCGCACGACGAACGACATGCCCATCGTCCAGCCGCCGTCGTTCGAGACGCTCGGCCTGCTGCCCTTTCAGCTCAACTGCCACTACCTCGACGCCGACCCGTCCTCGACGCACGCGGGCGAGACGCGGGAGCTGCGGCTGCGCGAGTTCCACGAGGAGAACGACGTGCCGGTGCTCGGCCTGCGGGAGGGCACGTGGCTCGAGCTGTCGGAGTCCCCCCGCGGAGCGGTCGCGACCATCGGTGGAGCCGCGGTCTCGCCACTCGCGCCCGGCCCCGCCATCCTCCATCGTCGCGGGCAGGAGCCCGTCGAGCTCGCGGGCGACGTCAGCTGGCTGCTGGACGCGCATCCGCGCTTCGACGCCCCTCGGACGTGACGCGTGCCCGGACCCGGACCGGGGCGCCCCGGTCCGGGTTGGCGGTCACGCCGCTGGCGGCCGGCAGACGATGGCGGTGAGGCTCCCGCCGAACTCGAGCGGACCGCTCGCATGCGGCACGAGCGCCGTCGCGCCCCGCGCGAGCGGGAGGGACCCGGATGCGCTCTCGAGCGCTCCCGTCCCTTCGAGCACGACGACGATCGCGAAGCCCGGCTCGAGGCGCACCGCCGCGCCGTCGACCGTCACGCGCTCGGCGCGGAAGTACGGGTCGGCCGCCTCGGGCAGCAGGCGCGTGACGCCCTCGGCGACGACAGCGTCCGCTCGCCCGGACGCGAGGGCCTCGATCCGCTCGCGCGACCACGCCGCGCGGTCGAGGCCGCCGAGCGCGACCGCGCGGTCGAGGCCGAGGAAGGCGTCCGCCTCCGACAGCCCCCGGTACCCCCGGTACTCGAGCAGCACCGACAGGTCGGTCGGCTCCTGGACCTCGACGATCGTGATGCCGGGGCCGATCGAGTGCGCGAGCCCGGCGGGCACGAACAGTGTCGAGCCCGCGCGCACCTCGAGGCGATGCATCGCCCCGAGCATGTCGGGCACGTCCTGCTCGGCGGCCCACCGCTCCGCCTCGACCTCCTGCACGGGACGGGAGAAGCCGAGGTAGGCGTACCCCGTGCCGTCGCCGCGCGTCGCCGCGGGATCGGCCTCGACATCGCGTACGGCGGTCACGATCCATGCCTCCGTCTTCCCGTGAGCGAGTCCGAGGTGGCGCTCGGCGAACGCGCGCGGCGGGTGGAAGTGCACGAAGAGCCGCTCGGCCGTGTCGAGGAGCTTGACGAGGAGCTCGGTCGAGGCGCCGAAGCGCGCGACGTGCCGCGCCCCCAGGTAGTCCTCGGGAGCGGCGGCGACCGCGTCGCGCAGCAGCCGCCCGTCCGGCAGCGCCGTGAGGCCCACGCCGCCGCCGGCGAACACCTCCGTCGTCGACCCCACGAAGTCCTCGGACCGGTACTCGTCCTCGAGCGGGATGCCGCGCAGCGCGGCGATGCCCGCGCCGCCGCGGTACGACCGGTCGGGCAGGTTGGGTCCGAGGAGCACGGGAGCCGCGGTCGTCACGTCGGCAGCCTACCGGCGCGCGTCGGCCCCCGGACGCGGCTCAAGCAGGCGCCGGGCGAGCCGCGCGTCCGCGAGATGACCGCGCGCGGCCGGGAGAGGAGCGGCGTCGACCGGGACGCGTCTCCTCATGTGCTCCCGTGTGGATACAGTGGCGGGAGGACGGCATCATCCCGACGGCCGTCGGAACGGGAGGACGGGCATGTCGAGCACGACCGCCGAGCGGCCGAAGTCGATGCGGGCGAGCCTGCTCGTCGAGCCGGGCGTCGTGCGCGTGGAGGAGGTCCCCGTTCCCGAGCTCGGCGCGGACGACGTGCTCATCCGCGTCGCGTCGGTCGGCGTGTGCGGGTCGGACGTCCACTACTTCCACGAGGGCCGCATCGGCGACTTCGTCGTCGACGCCCCGCTCATCCTCGGCCACGAGGCCTCCGGCACGATCGTCGCCGTCGGCGAGGGCGTGTCGCCCGACCGGGTCGGCGAGCGCGTCGCGATCGAGCCCCAGCGCGCGTGCCGTACGTGCCCGCAGTGCAAGCACGGCCGCTACAACCTGTGCCCCTACATGGAGTTCTACGCGACGCCGCCCATCGACGGCGCGTTCGCCGAGTACGCGGTCATCCAGGCCGACTACGCCTTCCCCATCCCGGACTCGATGAGCCTCGACGCCGCCGCGCTGTGCGAGCCGCTCTCGGTGGGCATCTGGAGCAACCAGAAGGCGGGCACGGGCCCGGGCAGCCGCGTGCTCATCGCGGGCGCGGGGCCGATCGGCGTCATCGCGGCGCAGGTCGCGGCCGCCTTCGGCGCGAGCGAGATCCTCGTGAGCGACCCGGTCGCCGAGCGCCGCGAGCAGGTGCTGCGCTTCGGCGCGACGGGCACGATCGACCCCGTCGCGGAGGACATCGCGGGGCTCGAGCTCGACGTCGACGCCTTCATCGACGCGTCCGGCGCGGCGCCCGCGGTGCGTGCGGGCATCATGGCGGTAGCTCCCGCTGGGCGCGTCGTGCTCGTGGGCATGGGAGCCGACGAGGTGTCCCTGCCGGTCTCGCGCATCCAGAACCGCGAGCTCGTGCTCACGGGCGTCTTCCGCTACGCCAACACGTGGCCCCTCGCGATCGAGCTCGCCTCCTCCGGACGCGTCGACCTCGACGCGCTCGTGACGGGACGCTTCGGCCTCGACGCGGTCGAGGACGCGCTCACCGCGGCGGGGCGGCCGGACACGCTCAAGGCCGTCGTCGCTCCCGGCGCCTAGGCTCGGCGGGCAGCGCCGTCGCGCTCACGCGCGCGCGGCGTACTGCTCGCGGATGACGGGCCGCGTGTCCGGATCCGGGGATGCGACGAGCACGACGGGCCACAGCGGCCGCGCGCCCGTGAGCGCCCACGCGGCCTGCACGGCGGCGCCGAACGCGACGTACTCCGCGGGCTCGGGCACGACGACGGGCACGTCGAAGACCTGCGCCGCGACGCGCGCGACGGCCTCGTTCTGCGCTGCGCCGCCGACGAGGAGCACGCGCGATCCCGTGACGCCGAGCGCGCGCACAGCGTCGAGCCCGTCGGCGAGCCCGCACAGCATCCCCTCGATCGCCGCGCGCGCGAGGTTCGCGCGCGTCGTGCTCGCGAGCGTCATCCCGAAGAGCGTCGCCGTCGCGTCGGGGCGGTTCGGGGTGCGCTCGCCCTCGAAGTAGGGCTGCAGCACGAGCCCCGCGGACCCGGGCTCCGCCTCGAGCGCGAGGCGTCCGAGCGCGTCGTGGCCGACGCCGAGGAGCGCCGCGATCGTGTCGAGCACGCGCGCGGCGTTGAGGGTCGCGACGAGCGGGAGGTACACGCCCGAGGCGTCGGCGAAGCCCGCGACGGTGCCCGTCACGTCCTGCACGGGGTGCTCGGTGACGGCGAAGACGGTGCCGCTCGTGCCGATCGAGACGACGACGTCGCCGGGCGTCGCGCCGAGCCCGAGGGCCGCGCCCGCGTTGTCGCCCGCGCCCGCGCTCACGCGGAGCCCCGCGTGCACGCCCGTCCCCTCGTCGGAGACCGCGACGGGCACGGACTCGGCGGGGGCGAGCACGCGCGGGAGCACGACGGCCCCCGCAGCGTCCGCGTCGACGCGCAGCGCACGCGCGAGCAGGTCCCGGTCGTAGCGGTACGTCGAGGGGTCGAAGTAGCCCGTGCCGCTCGCGTCGGAGCGGTCCGTGACGAGCTCGTCGAGCACGGGGTTGTCGGGCCCGAAGCCGCGCAGCCGCCACGTGAGCCAGTCGTGGGGGAGGGCCACGGCCGCCACGCGCGCCGCGTTCTCCGGCTCCGCGTCCGCGAGCCAGCGCAGCTTGGTGACCGTGAACGACGCGACGGGCACGAGGCCCGTGCGGCGCGCGAACTCGTGCGCGCCGACCTCCTCGGTGAGCGCGGTCGCGGCCGCCGCCGACCTCGTGTCGTTCCAGAGGAGCGCGTCGCGGATGACGCGACCGTGCGCGTCGAGGGCGACCATGCCGTGCTGCTGCCCCCCGACGCCGATCGCGTCGACATCGGCGAGGCCGCCCGCGTCGCGGATCGCGGCGACGAGGGCGCTCCACCACGCCTCGGGGTCCACGGCCGTCCCGGGCGGGTGCGGTGCGCGTCCGGTACGCACGATCGCGCCCGACTCGAGGTCTCGGACGACGACCTTGCAGCTCTGGGTCGACGAGTCGACTCCGGCGACGAGACTCACGGCTCTCCTTCGAACGGCGGGGCCGCCGCGGGCCGCCCGGCCCGTGCCCGAAGCGGGGCGCGGGCGGCTCGCGGCCGGGAACGGGTCAGCGGGCGCCGAGCAGGTGCTCGGCGGCGAGCTGCTGCAGGCGGACGAAGCCGAAGCCCTTGCCGCCAAAGTACACGCTCGGGTCGAAGTCCTCGAACGCGCCGCGGTCCGCGAGCAGGTCGTCGTACGACTCGCCCTCGCCGAGCGTCGGCACCGAGAGCTCCGGCACGCGCGCGGCCTGGAGCGCCTCCTGCACCTCGGGGTCGGCGCGGAACGCGGCCGCGCGCTCCTTGAGCAGGAGGTACATGCGCATGTTCGCGGCCGCGGAGTCCCACACGCCCGTGATGTCCTCGGTGCGGCTCGGCTTGTAGTCGAAGTGGCGTGGCCCGTCGTAGGCGGGACCGCCGGACGGGCCGCCGTTCTCGAGCAGGTCGACGAGCGCGAAGGCGTTCTGCAGGTCGCCATGCCCGAACACGAGGTCCTGGTCGTACTTGATGCCGCGCTGACCGTTGAGGTCGATGTGGAAGAGCTTCCCCGCGTAGAGCGCCTGCGCGACGCCCGAGGCGAAGTTGAGCCCGGCCATCTGCTCGTGCCCCACCTCGGGGTTGATGCCGAAGAGCTCGGGTCGCTCGAGCGTCTCGATGAACGCGAGCGCGTGGCCGAGCGTGGGCAGCAGGATGTCGCCGCGCGGCTCGTTCGGCTTGGGCTCGATCGCGAACCGGA
>JAATFA010000043.1 GCA_015655445.1 Actinomycetales bacterium
AAGCGCCACCGTGTACTGGTCCCCGGCGGCGATCGCGGTGACACGGACCCCGGACGGAAGATCGACCCGGGTCGGAGTAGCGCTCGGGGCGGTGGTGCCGTCGCCGAGCTCCCCCTCGCCGTTGTCACCCCAGGCGTAGACGCCACCATCATCGGCAAGCGCGACCGTGTGAGCCCCGCCGGCGGCGATCGCGGTGACACGGACCCCGGACGGAAGATCGACCCGGGTAGGAGTGGCACGGAGGGTGGCGGCGGCAGCGCCGTCGCCGAGCTGCCCGTGGGTGTTGTCGCCCCAGGCGTAGACACTGCCGTCATCGGCAAGCGCCACCGTGTACTGGTCCCCGGCGGCGATCGCAGTGACACGAACCCCGGACGGAAGATCGACCCGGGCAGGAGCAGCACGGGAAGTGGTCGTGGTGCCGTCGCCGAGCTCCCCTTCGCTGTTGCGACCCCAAGCGTAGACACTGCCGTCATCGGCAAGCGCCACCGTGTACTGGTCCCCGGCAGCGATCGCGGTGACACGGACCCCGGACGGAAGATCGACCCGGGTAGGAGCAGCACGGGGAGTGGTGGTGGTGGTGCCGTCGCCGAGCTGCCCTTCGGTGTTGGCACCCCAGGCGAAGACGCCGCCTCCCGCGAGGAGCACGGTGTGGTCACCCCCGGCGCTCACGCTCGTGAAGCCCTCGACGCTCCCCGGCACGACAACCGAGTCCCCGCCCGCACTCGGCCCGGAATCCGGCACGACCGGGCTCGCCGCCGCTGCTCCACCGCCCGCGAGCAGACTCGCCCCGACCAGCACCGTGCCGAGCACGAGCGCGGATCCCCACCGCCCACCAGCCATCACCGCACTCCATTCACCCGGCTCAGGCCGCCAGGAGCCGGAGCCGATGATCGCCCGGCCCCCGAAATCGGACAAGCTTATCCGATACTAGGGCGGCCGGCCGGTACCGGCAAGCCGCCCCCTCCCTCGTCGCCCAGGTGCGGGTGGATGCGGACGTGGTCGAGAGTGTCGTAGCCGTGCGTCGCCGAGGCGAAGATGGCGGTACAACCCGAGCCTTGTGCGTTGGGTGCCCCCGGCAGGAATCGAACCTGCGACCGACAGATTAGAAGGCTGCTGCTCTATCCGCTGAGCTACGGGGGCCCGTCGCCAGTCTAGGGCGGGGTCGCAGTGGACGCCGAGCAAAGGACGGCGAGGCCGCGAAGCCCCGAGCGGGCGGCGCGGCGGGACACGGCGGCACGGCACGGCATCCGGTCGCGGCGGCCGTGCATGAGGTACTTCACCGAGTTATATATTGACGGTATGGGAACGCCCAATACGGAGATCCTCGAACGGCTCCTCATGACGACCAACCACCTCACGCGTGTCGCCGCGATGGCCACGGGCAACACGACGCCGTCCGCCGCATGGCGCACGCTCTCCATCCTGCGCGCGGACGGTCCCCTGCGCATCGGCGAGATCGCCCGCGCAAGCCGCGTGACGCAGCCGGGGATCACGAAGATCGTCCGCGAGCTCGTCGACAACGAGCTCGTCTACCGCATCGCCGACACCGACGACGCGCGCGCGTGGCTCATCGCCATCACGGAGAAGGGCGAGCGCGCGCTCAACGCGTGGCGCGCGGAGCTCGCCTCCGTGCTCGACCCCATGTTCACCGACCTCTCGGCGGACGACTGGCGCACGCTCGAGCGGGCCACAGACCTGCTCGCCGCCCACGCCGGGCGTCGCGCGGAGGCCGCCGCGTGAGCGCCCACGGCACGGCCCCGGCGCCCGCGGGCAGCATCTTCCGCCAGCCGATGCAGGTGTGGGCGGTCGCGTTCGCGAGCGTCATCGCGTTCATGGGCATCGGGCTCGTCGACCCGATCCTGCCAGCCATCGCGAAGAGCCTGCGGGCGACCCCGACGCAAGCGGAGCTGCTCTTCACGAGCTACCTGCTCATCACGGGACTCGCGATGCTCATCACGAGCTGGGTCTCCAGCCGCATCGGACCCAAGCGCACGCTCATGATCGGTCTCGCGCTAATCGTGCTGTCCGCCCTCGCCGCGGCGCTCAGCCCGACCGTCGAGATGGTCATCGGCTTCCGCGCGGGCTGGGGCCTCGGCAACGCGCTCTTCATCTCGACGGCGCTCGCGACGATCGTCGGCGCGGCCTCCGGCGGCACGGCGTCCGCGATCATCCTCTACGAGGCGGCGCTCGGGCTCGGCATCGCGATCGGCCCGCTCGTCGGCGGCCTGCTCGGGTCGATCGCATGGCAGGGGCCGTTCTTCGGCACCTCCGCGCTCATGGCGGTCGGCTTCGTCCTCGTCGCCGCGATGCTGCGCAAGGACACCCACGAGCCACGGCAGCGCACGCGCTTGAGCGCACCGATCCGCGCGCTCGGCACGCCCGCGCTCGCGCTCCTCGCGATCACCGCGCTGTTCTACAACGTCGGGTTCTTCATCCTGCTCGCCTACACGCCGTTCCCGCTCGGCTTCGACGCGATCGGCATCGGTCTCACCTTCTTCGGCTGGGGCCTCGCGGTCGCGATCACCTCCGTCGGCGTCGCGCCCGTTCTCACGCGTCGGATGCGGCGCACGAGCGTCCTCGCGCTCGTGCTCGTGCTGCTCGTGGCGGACCTCGTCGCGGCGGCGCTCGTCACCTCCTCGCCCGCCGGACTCGTCGTGTGCGTCATCGCCGGCGGTTTGCTGCTCGGCGTCATCAACACGGTCCTCACCGAGTCGGTCATGGAGGCGACCGACCTTCCGCGCTCGGTCGCCTCGTCCGCCTATTCGGCCGTGCGCTTCATCGGCGGCGCGATCGCGCCGCCCGTCGCCACGACGCTCGCCGACCTCATCTCGCCGTCCACCCCCTACGTGGTCGCCGCGGCGGGCGTGGCCGTGAGCGCGATCATCGTGCTCGCCGGCCGCCGCGTGCTCCGCCGCGTCGACGACGGGCCCGAGCCCGAGCCCGTCGAGGCCCAGTCGATCACGGTCGGCGACGCGAACTGACGCGGCCGCGGCGACGCGAGGGCCGCGACCCCTCGCGCACGCGGAGGCCCGGCTGCCCGCCCGATCGGCAGCCGTCAGACACCCGGCCGGCCCCGGCGGCCCTCACAGCCGCCGCGCGCCGTCAGTCGTCGTTGCGCTCCTCAGGGTCCGTGAGCTCGTCGCTGTCGCGCTGGTCCCAGCGGTAGTCGACGTAGACCTCGGAGCCGACCTTCCGCGCGCCCGTCGCCTGATAGACGAGTCGCGTCTCGGTGCCCTCCTGGCCCGCGATCATCGTGACCTCGCGCTCCCACGTCCCGTCGACGATGACGCGCCTCTCGGTCTGCCCGTCGAACGGTCCGTCGTGGAAGAACGCCACGTACTCCTGGCCGTCGGTGAGCGGGAACTCGGTCGAAGTCATGCGCCCAGTGTACGTTCGTTGAACTTTGGGTAGCCGAACGGGAAAAGCTCTCGCGTCCTCCTGGAAGGGGTCGCGGCACCTCACGAGACTGTATGCCATGGGGCGGGCGGAGTGGACGAGGTACGTGGCTCTCGGTGACTCCATCACCGAAGGGTTCTGCGATCCGGTCATCGGCAGGAATGAGCCGTGGCTCGGATGGGCCGACCGGCTCGCGGCGATCCTCGACGGCAACGCGCGCCTCGGCGACCGCTCCGTGGAGTATGCGAACCTCGCCGTGCGCGGACGGCGCGTGCGGCACGTCGTCGACGACCAGATCCCCGCCGCGATCGCGCTCGGCGCCGACCTCATCTCGGTCATGGTCGGCGGCAACGACCTCATGACCCCGCGCGCGGACCCCGACGACCTGGCCGCGCAGCTCGAGACGGGCATCGCGCACGCGCGCGCGGCGGGCGTGGACGTGTTGCTCGCGACGTGCTTCGACCCCCAGTTCGCGTTCTTCCTCCGGCCCTTCCGCGGCCGGGCGGCCGTGTACAACGCGAACCTGTGGAGCATCGCACGCACGCACCACACGTACGCGCTCGACCTGTGGGGCATGCGCGAGCTGCAGGACCGTTCGATGTGGTCCGAGGACCGCGTGCACCTCACCCCGGCCGGTCACCGGCTCCTCGCTGTGCGCGCGGCCCACGCGCTCGGCGTGCCCTACTTCGAGCTGCCGAGCGCCGAGCCGTCGCCCGCTCCCGCACCGGGATCCGCGAGCCTGTCGACCCTCGACTGGCTGCGGATGCACGCCCTGCCGTGGATCGGCCGCCGCTTGCGTCACGTCTCCTCCGGCGACGGCATCTCTGCGAAGATCCCCTCGCCCGTCGTGCTCTCGCCGCGGCGCTAGACTCGCGGGGTGGCATCCCCCGACCGTCTCGTCTGGATCGACTGCGAGATGACGGGACTGGATCTCGAGGTGGACGAGCTCGTCGAGGTCGCGGTCGTCGTCACCGACTTCGACCTCGTGCCCGTCGACGCGGGCTTCGACGTCGTCATCAAGCCCGACCAGTCCGCCCTCGACAACATGAGCGACTTCGTCGTCGCGATGCACACCGAGAGCGGCCTGCTCGAGCAGATCCCCTCCGGCAAGAGCCTCGCGGAGGCCGAGTACGAGGTGCTCGAGTACATCCTGCGTCACGTGCCGCAGGACCAGCAGGCGCCCCTCGCCGGCAACTCGATCGGCACCGACCGAGCCTTCCTCGCCAAGTACATGCCGCGCGTCGACGGGCACCTGCACTACCGGAACGTCGACGTCTCCTCGATCAAGGAGCTCAGCCGGCGGTGGTTCCCGCGCGTGTACTTCAACGCGCCGGAGAAGAACGGCGGACACCGCGCGCTCGCCGACATCCTCGAGTCCATCCGCGAGCTCGACTACTATCGCCGCGCCGTGTTCGTGCCCGACCCCGGCCCCACGTCCGAGGAGGCGCAGGCAGCCGCGGCAGCCGTCGCCGAGGTGTGGGCGTCGCGGCTCGGCTGACGGGCGGGCGGCGCCGCGCGGGCGGGCTGCGTTTCGTCCTATAATCATCCGGTTGTCCCGCGCACGTCGCGGGCGCATGGTGGATGTAGCTCAGTTGGTAGAGCGCTGGCTTGTGGTGCCGGATGTCGCGGGTTCGAGTCCCGTCTTCCACCCGTTCACCGGCCCCGGCGTCCCATCGCCGGGGCCGGTTCCTCCTCACCGCAGGTTCCTCGTCTCTCCCCGCACCGCGTCCCCGCATGGCGTACGGCCGCCGGCTCCGCGATGGCGCACGTGGGCGAGGGCGATCGTCCCTAGGCTGGGGACGTGACGCTGACCGAGGAGCGGGTCGAGACCGGCACGCGCAGCTCCGCGCGCCCCGAGCTGCCCTGGCGCACCGTCGTGTGGGACGACCCCGTCAACCTCATGTCGTACGTCGCGTGGGTGTTCCGCAGCTACTTCGGCTACCCCGCGCCCGTCGCCGAGCGCCTCATGCTCCAGGTGCACACGGAGGGACGCGCGATCGTCGCGCGCGGGCCGCGCGAGCTCATGGAACGGCACGTCGATGCGATGCACGGCTACGGCCTGCTCGCGACCGTCGAGCGCGGGGAGGCGGAGTGAGGATCCGCCGCACGCGATCCGGGGGCGCGCTCATCGACGCGACGCGGGAGGAGGCGCACGTCCTGCGTCGGCTGCTCGACGACGTCGTCGCGCTCCTCACGGCACCGGACGGAGCCGATCCCGCCGCGCGACGGCTCCTTCCGGACGCCTACGCCGATGATCCCGACGCGGCCGCCGAATTCCGCGAGCTCACCGAGCGGTCGGTGAGCGAGGGGAAGCTCGAGACCGTGCGCACGATGTCGGCGAGCCTCGCCGGAACGCGCGTCGAGCTCGACCGGGAGACGGCGGTCGCGTGGGTGCGCGCGCTCAACGACGCCCGCCTCCTCGTCGCGACGCGCCTCGGCATCGGCCTCGACGCGGGACCGCGCCCGTCAGCCGACGCGGACTCCGGCGCGGCAGGCCGACCGGGAGCGCACGGTGCGGCGATCGCCGCATCCGTCCACGACCCGGCCCTGCACGACGCGCTCGACCTGCTCACGTGGATGCAGGCGCGCATGCTCGCCGTCATCGGCGAGGACCTCTGATGCCGCTCTCGATGGACGCGGAGCGCTTCGAGCGCATCGTCGTCGACGAGCTCGACGCCCTGCCCGACGACATGGTCGACGGGATCGAGAACGTCGTGTTCGTCACCGAGGACCGTCCTCCGGACGGCTCGCTCGACCTCCTCGGCCTCTACGACGGCGTCGCACTCACCGAGCGCGACCGATACGGCTTCGGCGAGCTCCCCGACCGCATCGTGCTCTACCGCGAGCCCCTGCTCGCGGTGTGCGACGACGAGGACGAGCTGCGCGAGGAGATCCATGTGACGCTCGTGCACGAGATCGCCCACTACTACGGCATCGACGACGAGCAGCTGCACGAGCTCGGATGGGGCTGACGCGGCGCCCCTCCCCCGCTCGCCCCGGTCCCGCCTCCCCCGCTCGCGCCGGTCCCGCCTCCGCCCTCCCCCGCGCGTTTTGTGACGACACGCCGGCGGAGTCCCGCCGCGTGTGTCATTTGTGACAGAGCAAGGGGGACGGGGATGGGTAGCCTGGCGCCATGAGCGGATACGGGCGGGAGCGGCGCAGCCGCGGCTTCGTCGTCGGGGCGGTGTGCCTCGTGCTGCTCGTCGTCGTGGTCTACGGCGCGCTCACACTCGTCCCCCCGCTGCCCGCCGCGACGGTGACGCCCCTCGCCTACGCGAAGACGACCTCGTTCCCGCCGCCGCAGCTCGGGCTCCCTGCCGACGGCGCGTCGGCCGTCGTCGCCGCGGACGGCTCCCTCGTCGCGACCGCGGGATCCGCCGACTCCCGACCCATCGCGGGCGCCGCCAAGCTCGTGCTCGCGCTCGCGACCCTCTCGGCCAAGCCCCTCCAGGCCGGGGACGCGGGCCCGCCGATCCCGATCGGCCAAGCGGACGTCGACGCGGCGGCGAGCCTCTCGGCCTCGGGCGCGCGCACCCTGCCCGTCGTGCTCGGCTCGACGTGGAGCGAGCGGGAGATGCTCGCGGCCGCCGTCCTCGGGGCAAGCAACAACATCGCCGAGTCGCTCGCGCGGTGGGCGTTCGGCTCCGAACAGGCCTACGTGAGCGCGGCGACCGCATGGCTCTCGCACGCCGGGCTCGCCCACACGACCGTCGTCGACTCGACGGGCCTCGACCCGAAGGGCGTCTCGACGGCGACCGACCTCGCGACGCTCGCGCGGCTCGCCGCGACCGATCCCGTGCTCGCCGACCTGTACGCGAACGGGCCGCCCTCGAGTGCGAACGCGACCTACGACAGCTACGTCGCCTACCGCCCGAGCACGGGGATCCAGGGCCTCTCGCGCAGCTACACCGACGCGGCGGGCGTGTGTCTGCTCTTCGCCCTCCCGCTGCCGGCGACGGAGGGCAGCGCCGCGTCGACCGCGTACGTCGCGATCGCGGGCATGCCGACCTACGCCGCGCTCTCCTCCGCCCTCGACGCGGTCGTCGCGGCGGCGCCGCACGCGATCGCGCCCGTGACGGTCGTCGCGAAGGGGCAGCGCCTCGCGCGGCTCGAGACCGCGTGGGGCGCCTCGGTGGGGCTGCGCGCGACGCGCGACGTCGTCGTGTGGGGGCTCTCCGGCGACATGCCGCCCGTGCGCATCCGCTCGTCCGTGCACGGCTTCGTGCCCTCGGGGGATGACGCGGGCGACGCGGTGCTCCGCATCCGCGGCCACGACGAGACCGTCGGCCTCGTCACGGACGGACCCGTGCGCGATCCCGGGCTCGCGTGGAGGCTCCTGCACCCCGTCGACATGATCGGGAGCATCACGCGCTCGCTGTAGCGCCGCTCCCCGCGCTCCTCCCCCTCACGCGAGCCGCTCCCGCACGGCCGCGAGCACGACGTCGACGAGGTCGTCGCGATCCCCGCGCACGACGAGGTCCGCGAGCGAGCGCGGGTTCTCGCGCGCGAGGAACTCCTCCTCCTGCGCCGCCCAGAGGTCCCAATAGGGCGCGTAGGCCTCCCCGTCGCGCGCGAGCGCGCGCTCCTTGCGCGGGCCGTCCTCGAGCTCGACCCACACCCCGAGGTCGGCGAGCGCGTGATTGGCGCGCGAGAGCGCTCCGCAGCCCTCCACGACGACGGGCCGCGAGGGATCGAGGGCGTGCGTCTCCGCGGGGCGCCCCGCCGCCCAGTCCCACCGGGTCCAGCGCGGCGGGTCGCCCGCGAGCACCTCGTCGTGCACGAGTGCGCTCCCAGCGGCGAGCCCGTGCCACCCCGGGTACACATCGTCGAGCCGCACGAGCTGCGCGTCGGGCCACACCTCGACGAGGCCCCGCGCGAGCTCCGTCTTGCCGGAGCCCGAGCGCCCGTCGACGAGCACGCGGATGCCGCGCCCCTCAGCCAAGGACCCACCGCCAGGATCCGGTGGCGACGGAGACGGACACGGCCGCGGCAACGACGGCGACCGCGATCGC